>JAGAES010000053.1 GCA_017613055.1 Lachnospiraceae bacterium
GATTCCCCGTTCTGCAGCCGCTTAACGGAGGTCCAGGAGAGAAATGCGCTGTTGACGTCTACGTGGAAGATAAGCCTTTCCATGGGTTCCTCCTTAAGAAATGATGAAAAGCGCCGGACTTCCTGCCGGCGCTCTTTTTATTGCGGCTTTACGGTGTTCTTTCGGAAGAAATCCCGAATGATTCCCGGATGGAACAGAAGCAATATCGGGAAGAGTTCCAGCCGGCCCGCAAGCATGTCAAACATCAGCACGGCTTTTGAGAGAATGCTGAAGTGCGCGTAATTGGCGGTCGGGCCGACGAAGCTTAATCCGGGACCGATGTTATTGAAGGTCGCGATGACTGCCGTAAAGTTGGTTACGAGGTCTTTCCCTTCGAAGGAAACAATCAGAATCGACGTAGCGAACAAAACGATGAACGTAATCAGATACACGTTGACCGCGCGGACGACTTCGTGCTCTACGGGCTTGTTTTCAAAGCGGATCTTTTTAACTGCTTTCGGATGCAGGTAGGAATTGAGTTCCTTGATTACGGTTTTCATTGCGATGACAAGACGCGAAATCTTAACGCCGCCCCCGGTACTTCCGGCACAGGCGCCGATGAACATGCAGGTGACAAGCACGGTTTTGGCCGCGGCAGGCCATTTATCGAAATCAAGCGTGGCAAAACCCGTTGAGGAAATCAGTGAGCCGACCGTAAAGACGGAATGCCTGAGGGCATCGGCTGTGTTTCCGATGGTGGAAAGGATGTTGCAGAATACGATGATCACGGCGCCGGTTATGAGCCCGAGGTACACACGGATCTCTTCGCATTTGAGCGCTTTTTTGACCTGCCCGAACAGCAAAAGATAGAACACGTTGAAATTAACGCCGAACAGTATCATGAAGATGGCGACCACCCACTGAATATACGGCGAGAAGCTTAACAGGCTGTCGTTTTTGATTCCGAATCCGCCGGTGCCGGCTGTGGCAAGGCTTGTGTTGACCGACTCGAAAAATGTCATGCCGCCGAACAGCAGGAGCGTAATCTCAAGGATGGTCATGCCGAGATAAATCAGATAGAGGATTTTCGCGGTCGCGCGGACTTTCGGGACAAGCTTGCCGACCGAAGGGCCGGGGCTTTCCGCACGCATGATATTCATATGGGAACTGCCGCTTGAGGGCATTATCGCAAGCAGAAATACAAGAACGCCCATGCCGCCGATCCAGTGCGTCAGGCTTCTCCACATAAGCGCCGTGTGCGAAAGCTCTTCGACGGCGGGAACGATGGAAGCTCCGGTGGTCGTAAACCCGGATATGGTTTCGAACAGGGCATCCTCGAATTTCGGAATCTCCTGACTGATGAAGAGGGGAAGGCAGCCGAAGAGAGACATCAGAATCCAGCTGAGACCGGTAATGACGCAGCCTTCCTTCAGATAGAAGACGGTATCCTGCGGCTTCTTAAAAGAAAACAGAAAGCCGACCCCGAAACAGAGAGCGGCATCCGCAAGGTAAATCCAGCCGACCGGCTCCCGGTAGAACACGGCAGTCAGAACCGGTATCAGAAGAAGAACCGCTTCAATCTCGAGAACAGAACCTAAAATTTTACGAATCATCGCACGATTCATAAACTATACTACTCCTGTAGAACAATGGAAATGCTAAGCAAGTATGTCTTGCAGATCACGGAAGCCCGAGTGCGTTGTCACGACGGTTACTTCGTCGCCGATTTCGATGGTGTCCTGACCGGAAGGAATGATAATCCGGCCGTCGCGGTTGATGCAGGCGATACGAAGGTTCTGCTTCAGGGAAAGCTTGAAGAGCGGCGTGCCGGTCACCGGAGACTCCTGATGCACTTCAAACTCGAGCGCCTCCACGCGGTGATCCGCGAGGTGGTAAAGCGTTTCGATGTTGCTGTTATTACGGGATTCGTTCTTTGCGCGGACATAAGCGATAATTGCCTCGGCGCATATATACCGCGGATAGATGACGCTGCCGAGTTCCAGACTCCCGACGACACTCTTGAAGTTCAGGTGGTTAATCTTCGTAATAACCTTCGCGTCGGAAATCTTCTTCGCATTTAACGTGAGAAGAATGTTCTCTTCATCGCTTCCCGTAAGCGGGATGAAAGACCCGGTCGAACGGATGCCCTCCTCAATCAGAAGATCTTCATCGGTGCCGTCGCCGTTAATGATGGACGCCTTCGGAAGCAGAATGCTCAGTTCGTCACAGCGTGCGGAATTCTTCTCGATGATTTTCACATTGATTCCCTGATGCAGGAGCGAAGTGGCAAGGTAATAGGAAGCCTTTCCGCCGCCGATGATCATGGTGTCTTTTACCTGCCGGGTCGGAATGCCGATCTGCTGAAGGAACGAGACGACATCTTTCCGCGAAGCGATAAAGGACAGGGTATCCCCGCTTTTTAACAGAAAATGTCCGGCAGGAATATAGACTTCTCCGCCACGTTCCACGATACAGATGATCATGCTTGCGATAATGGACTTACCGAGTTCGGCAACCGACTTTCCGTCGAGCATATTGCCTTCCGGAATTTTAAACTTAATGAGCTCCGCCTGGCCGTGGGCGAAAGAGTTGACCTCAAGAGCGGAGGGGAGGGAAAGAATACGGGAAATCTCCTTCGCGGTCTCGTATTCCGGATTGATAATCATGGCGAGGCCGAGCTTCTCGCGAAGGTAGGGCACTTCCTTGCTGTAGTCGGGCGTGCGGACTCTGGCGATGGCGGCGCACCGGTTGCCGACCATTTTGGCGACCGTGCAGCACAAAAGATTCAATTCGTCCGAATCCGTTACGGCGATAATCAGGTCCGCGCTGTTGACACCGGCCTCCGTCTGAACCGTATAACTCGCTCCGTTTCCGACGATGCCCATAATGTCATAAGCATCCGTCAGCGAGGAGATGGTTTTCGGATTCGTATCGATGACCGTGATGTCGTGTCCTTCTTTGTCAAGCTGCTCGATGAGCGTGCTTCCGATTTTGCCGCCGCCGACAATGATTATGCTCAAGCCGTCTCTGCGGGGATTTCGCTTAGCCATGGGTCCTCCGTTTCTCCGATACGCGCACATACGTGCGCATAGTAAAATCTTACAGAACATTATACTACCTAAAGACAGGAAAAACAAGAGCGGAAGAATCGGAAAAGAATTGACTTCTACGGGCGGGAAGAATAGAATTGTTATGGAAATCACACGGCTTAAGGGGAAAATGCCATGGAACGGATTCTGATTGTCGACGACGACAACGCCATTAACACAATGATGAAGGAAGCACTCGAAAAGGAATCCTTTTCGTGCGGGCAGGCGTATTCCGGCACGGAAGC
>JAGAES010000054.1 GCA_017613055.1 Lachnospiraceae bacterium
CAGCCATCATGCCGGCTGCGCCCCCTCCGATGATTACTGCTTTACTCATGCTTATCGGTGAGAATCCAGCGGTTCTGCCAGATGTAGACAACAAGGCTTGCGACGGTCAGAATCAAAGCGAGCCACATGGCAACCCATCCGAATGCGTCGGCAATCATGAAGATGATTCCGTCATAGTCCTCGTTGGCCGTGAAAAGAAGCAGCATGCACATAACCATCTGCACGACCGTCTTCACTTTGCCTAGCCAGCCCGCGGCAATGACAACGCCCTTGTCCGAAGCAATCAGACGAAAGCCGCTGATGATAAAGTCTCGCGCCATAATGATTGCGACGATGACCGCCGGAATCTTGTTGAACTCAATCAGAAGGATCAGCGCCGTGCACACAAGAATCTTGTCCGCGAGCGGATCCATGAATTTTCCGAACGTCGTCACCATATTGTATTTCCGCGCGATGTGGCCGTCCAGAAAATCCGTAAAACTCGCAATCGCGAACACCGCAAGCGCGATGAAATTGTAATACGGAATCTGCGGTACCATCAGAAGAAACACGAATACCGGGATCATAAAAACGCGGAACAATGTCAGTTTATTCGGCAGATTCATACACCATCTCTCCCATCAAATCATATTCCTTTGCGCCGGTAATCTTAACCCGCACAAGGTCTCCGGACAGCAGTTCCCTGCCGGCCGTAAAGTAAACGAGTCCGTCAATCCCGGGTGCGTCCATATAGGTCCGGCCGACCGTGACGCCCTCCTCGGGAAGAACCCCGTCCACAAGCACATCGAACACCTTTCCGATGCACTTCTTTCCGTACTCTTTGCAGATGTCCCGCTGCAGGCGCATGATTTCGTTCCTGCGGCGCTCCTTCACGCGTTTCGGAACGCGCCCCGGCATCTTCTCGGCCGCCGTTCCTTCCTCGGGCGAGTACGGAAACACGCCGAGGCGGTTGAATTTCATTTTTCCGGCAAATGAGGACAGTTCCTTATAGTCCTCTTCGGTCTCGCCGGGGAAACCGGTTATTAAAGTTGTCCGAAGCGTAATCCCCGGAAGCTCCTTACGAAGCTTTCTGATGAGCGCTTCGAGATCCTTTCTTGTTGTGCGGCGTCCCATTTTCCGCAGAATCGGATCGGACGCATGCTGGATCGGAAGGTCTAAATACCGGCAGATCTTCGGCTCGTTCTTCATCACTTCGATGAGCTCGTCCGTGATTTCCTCCGGATAGCAGTAAAGCACGCGAATCCGCACGATTCCGTCAATCCTGCAAAGCTTCGTAAGCAGTTCCGGAAGGGCCTTGTGTCCGTACAAATCGACGCCGTACAGAGTCGTCTCCTGCGCGACGAGAATCAGTTCCTTCGTGCCCGCGTTTGCGAGGTATTCCGCCTCCTTTAAAAGCCGTTCCATCGGAACCGAACGGTACGGGCCGCGGATTTTCGGAATGATGCAGTAGGTGCAGCATTTGTCACAGCCTTCCGCAATCTTCAGATGCGAGACGTAGTTTCCCGCGGAGATAAGCCGGGCCGCATCGGGGTCGGGCAGGTAGGAAAGGTCGCGCTTTAAAACCTCGTAGTCCTTCGATTCGATTGCCTTAACAATCTCTTCGTATGCGGTCGTTCCGACAACCGCGTCCACCTCGGGAAGCTCCGAACGGATTTCGTCCGCGTAGCGTTCCGCAAGGCACCCGGTAATCACAAGCCGCTTAAGCTTTCCGTTTTTTTTGTAATCCGCCGTTTCGATGATGGTCCGGATGCTCTCCTCCTTCGCATCGTGAATGAAACAGCAGGTATTGATGATGATTGCTTCGGCTTCCGCTTCGCTGTCGGTCATCTCGTGACCGGCGTCGCGCAGAAGCCCGCCCATCTTCTCGCTGTCCACAAGATTCTTGTCGCAGCCGAGCGAAATCAGACAAACCTTCACTTTATTTCCTCACTTCTTACGACGTTGCACATCAGCATCGCGATCGTCATCGGGCCGACGCCGCCGGGTACCGGTGTAATCGCGGAAGCAACCGGCTCCACGCTTTCAAAATCCACGTCGCCGCACAGTTTGTTGTCCTCGTTCCGGTGGATTCCGACATCAATGACAACGGCGCCTTCCTTCACGTATTCGGCCGTGATGAATCTCGGCTTTCCGATTGCAACGACGAGAATGTCCGCACGCTTCGTGACTTCGGAAAGATTCTTCGTTCTCGAATGGCAGACCGTAACGGTTCCGTTCTCCCGAAGAAGCATGGCTGCCATCGGCTTTCCGACGATGTTGCTGCGGCCGATTACCACGCATTCCTTACCGGCAATCGAAATGCCGGAGCGCTTTAAGAGCTGAATGACACCGGCCGGGGTGCACGACTCAAAGCCTTTGTCGCCGATCCAGAGACGTCCCACGTTGACCGGATGGAAGCCGTCCACATCCTTGTCGGGATCGATTGCAAGAAGCACCTTGTCTTCGCAGATTCCCGCAGGAAGCGGAAGCTGTACAAGAATGCCGTTCACGTCGTCCCGCGCGTTTAACTCTTTGATCAGCGAAAGCAGCTCCTCTTCGGTCGTCTCGGCGGGAAGCTCGTAAGCAAGCGAACGTACGCCGATGTACTCGCACGCCTTCTTCTTGTTGCCGACATAGACCGTCGAAGCCTTATCGTCGCCGACCTGGATAACCGCAAGCGTCAGTTCCTTTCCTTCCGCCTTGAGCGCGGCAACCTTCTCCTTAAGTTCGTCCTTGATTTCCGCAGAAATCTTTTTTCCGTCAATCAGAAATGCCATGGTATGTCTCCTATCTTAATAGAATCACTGTAAAGAATATAACAAGTACAGAAGCATTGCAAGCAAACCTGCGCAAAATGCCAAAAGTCCGTACGAAAGACTTCTCGTAATCAGTTTCGCGGTCTCGCTCGCATCGTCGAGTCCGCGGTTTACAATCTCGGTATAATTCTTCTGCTGCGCCACGGGCTTTCGAAGCAGCTTACTCTTAAATGCGACGAAAGCGTTGAGGAAGCCGCCGAGTGTCTTACTGATGCGCCGCGTCGCGGACAGCGTTGTCGTCTCGCAAACCGGCTTCAATGCGGTTCTCTGCGTACCGGTCACAAGAAGCTCCGGAATACGGTCAAGAAGGCCTGCAATCCGCTTGCAAAGCCCGAATACGCCGCGCGCAACTGCCGTAACAAACCGCTCTAAGATCCGGCATAACGTTCCGAGCACATTCGGAAGGAACGTAAGAAGAACCGGCCGGTACAGCATGTTCTCAAGATCCAGCTTCGCAGGGAATCGGTTCACATAAACAGGTTCGTTCTTCGGTACCCGTTTGGTGATTGCTTTCTTCACGGCGAACTGCCAGAGAAGCAGGCCGATTATTAACGATATGGCAGCACCCTTCACATTTTCCGCGGTAAATGTGCGGAACGGTTCTTCTCCCGTGGACGAATAAGCCGTGATGATTGCACCGCGTCCCGCAAGCGGGAGCATCAGGTACTCGGGAAGCGTTCCGGCGAAGTAAATCAAAGCAGCCGGAACGGTCAGAAGAATCTTTAAGGAACGCGGCATGTAGTCCGTCTTCAGGCTGTTGAACGCTTCCACTTCCTTCGAAGGCCTCCGGAAGAACAGAATCACGAAAAGCTTCAGCATGTAAGCAATCGTGCAGCCGCCGGCAATCAGGAAGAGAATCTCCGCGATCTTATAAAACCACAGTCCGCTCTCCTCAAAGCAGAGGACAAGCGACTCGTGAAGCATCGATTTCGAAACGAATCCCGACAGGCCGGGAATGCCCGCGATGCCGAGCGTTGCCAAAAGGAAGATAATCATGAACCACGGTCTTCCGACGCCGAAACCGCGGATTTTATTGAGGTCACGCGAATGCAGGTTCTTTACGACGACACCGGCGCAGAGAAACAGAACGAGCTTGAACAGCGAGTGGTTCCCCATATGAAGAAGCGCTCCCTGCACACCGAGCCACTGCTCACTCTCCAGTATGCACATCGTGCCTGCGCCGACGAGGATAAACCCGATCTGCGATACGGACGAGCATGCGAGAATGTGTTTCATGTCGACGGAGAAAAGCGCGCCGACGGCACCGATCAGCATCGTACAGAGCGCGATAACCAGGATTACCTGACCGAACCGGACATCGCCCAGGAAGACTCTTCCGGTGAGAATCAGGATGCCGTACATGCCGGCCTTCGTCAGGATTCCCGAGAGCAGTGCCGAAGCGGGTGCCGGCGCAACCGGGTGCGCTTTCGGAAGCCAGATGTGAAGCGGGAAAGCGCCCGCCTTCGCACCGAAACCGAACAGAAGGCAGAAGCCGGCGATGCGAATCTCCTTTTGCCTAACGCCGTTTCCGCATACGTTCGCAAGTTCCCGGATGTCAAGCGTGCCGAGTGTCGTATCAAGAAGGAACAGCCCCATTAACATCACGAGACCGCCGATTACCGCAACCGCGAGGTAGGTTTTCGAAGCCCGCACCGCTTCCTCATCCTCTTCCTGAACAACCCAGACGTACGAAGCAAGCGACATGATTTCGAAGAACACGAAGGTTGTATACAGGTCCGCGGAAAGGAATACGCCGAGCGTCGCGCCGAGTGTTAAGAGCGTATAGAAATAATAGCGTCCGCGGTTCTCCTCGCCCTTCATGTACCAGAGCGCAAACGCCGACGAAACGGTCCATGCGAAGGCCGTCATGATGGCGTAAAGAGCGCGGAAACCGTCCACGCGGAAATTAAATCCGCGCCCGCAGATATCCGAAACGGAGCAGACAACTGCGCCGTTTAAAAGCGCAGATACAGAGTAGAAAGCAATTCCGGCAAGCGTCACGAAAGAAAGCCCGAGAAATGTGACGTTCCCGCACGTTACAAGCTTACTCTTCTGTTTTTTCTCACCCAAAGCAACCAACCAGCGGCTCAAAAACGCGCCGAGCATCGGAAGCAGAATCAGGATGAAAACAGCAACGGTTCCTTCCATAACAACTCCGAAAACAAGAATTCTATAATAATCCTGCCGCGACCTTCTCAATCATCCGGGCAAGCGGTCCCGAACATAAGCCGATTGCGGCAATCGCCAAAGCAAGAATCAGAAGCGGAACGCACATCCGGACGCCCGGTCTTTCGCCGGTATCCGTAAGCGGCACCGACTCCGACTCGTCCGAAGCGTAGCTCGGCAAGGTTTTCGCGGCATCCTCCGTAACAGTGCCCTCTTTCGTTACGGGCGTCCATGCCCGGATTACAAGCTGCATAATGTATGCTGCCGTCAGAAAAGCGGAAATCATCACCGCGCCGAGTCCGATATACGAAAACGCGGTTCCGCTCTGCACCGCCGCCTGGGCGATGTACCATTTGCTGATGAAACCGCAGAACGGCGGAATGCCGATCAGGGCAATTCCGGCAACGGTATAGACCGACAGAATGACGGGCATCCTCCGGGCGATTCCGTCCATCTCCCACAGGTACTTGCGCCCGGTCTTCACCATGATCGCGCCGACGCAATAGAACAGCGTAATCTTCATCAGACCGTGGCACACCAGATGGAGAAGCGCTCCGGTAATTCCTGCTTCGCTCATCAGTGCCGCGGCGAAGATAATATACGAAAGGTTGCTGACCGTCGAGTACGCGAGGCGGCGCTTCACATGCTGCTCACGGACCGCCTTGACGGAGCCGTACACGATTGTGACCGCGGCAGCAGTCAGAATAATCTTCTGCGCGACCGACCCCGAAAGGAACGACGTGCCGAAGCTGTAATAGGTAATCCTTATAATCGCGAACGCGCCGGCCTTCACGACCGCCACCGCATGCAAAAGCGCGGTAACCGGCGTCGGCGCAACCGAAGCCGTCGGAAGCCAGCCGTGCACCGGGAACAGTGCCGCCTTCACGCCGAAGCCGAACACGGCGAGCGTGTAGATCAAAAGAAGGAACGTCCCGTGCTTGGCGATTGCCTGCTCCGAAAGCACGCCGCCGTAGGTAAAATCAAGCGTATCCCCGAGCGTCAGAATCGCGATGAAGCCGAGGAAACCGAATGCCGCTCCGCCGAACGAATACTTCATGTACTTCCGGGCGGCGACGACCGATTTGTGATCGAGCTCATGCATCACGAGCGGAATCGTCACAATCGTTAAGAGCTCGTAGAACATGTACATCGTAAGCAGGTTGCCGGCAAATGCGATGCCGCACGTCACGCCGTAGGTCATTGTATAGAACGAGAAGAACGCGTTCTGTCGGCTGTGCTCCATATATTCAAACGCATAAAGAACCGCAAGCGGCCAAAGAAACGCAATCAGTCCGGAGAAAACCATGCCGCACCCGTCCAGCCGGAACCGGATTTCGAGAATGCCGGCGAGTTTCAGCGTGAGGTCCTGCTCTCCGGACGGGAACCAAAGGAGCGCACCGACCGCAGCCGAAGTCAGAAGCGTCACCGAAAAGACGAAGAGGTTTCTTCGCCGGGTGCTCTGAATCGGATGCAGCAGCATCACCGTCCCGCAGATTAACGGAACGAGGATGGGGATTAACATGACATAAGCGCTCATTACTTCATTCCTACAAAGATGGATTCAATCACATTCCGAACCGCTTCCGTAAGCGGATTCGGGAACAGACCGAGTACAAACGCCGCAATCGAAAGGATTACAAGCGGGGTTAACAGAAAGATCCGTTTCTTTCCGGCAGACTGCTCGGAAGGTTCTTCCGCCGGTTCTTCACTCTTCTCACCGTCCGTCTCCTCTTCCTTCTCCTTACCGAAGAATGCGTCTGCGGAAACCGTAAGCAGATAGCCTGCGGTAAGCAGCGCGCTGATCAGAAGGACGACCGGTGCAAGCCACCCAAAAACAGGCATCCCGGTTTCGACCGCGCCGGTGGCGAGATACCATTTGCTGATAAAACCGCACATCGGAGGGATGCCGACAAGCGCGAGGCCCGCTACGGTGAAACAGGTCATCGTGACGGGCATCTTCCGCCCGATCCGCTTCATCTGATCCGCTCTCGTCTTTCCGGTCACGAAGATAACCGAACCGACGCTTAAGAACAGAAGGTTCTTGACAACCGAGTGGAAAACCATATGAAGAATTGCGCCGAGAAGCGTCACGTTCGAAAGCATATAGATTCCGGTCAGGCAGTAGGAAACCTGGCTGACCGTGGAATACGCAAGGCGTTTTTTGAGCACTTTCTCGCGGTAGGCAAGCATCGAACCGAGGAACACTGTTGTCAGAGACAGCGTCAGAAGCGCGTCCGTGACCCACGTCTCTGCAAGCGAAGCCGGGCAGATTGTGTAGTAAAGCACGCGGATTGTGAAAAGCAGTCCCATTTTCGTGATGTTGCCGGACAGAAGTGCCGAAGCGGGCGCCGGAGCGACCGGGTGCGCTTTCGGAAGCCATCCGTGCAGCGGGAACATGCCTGCCTTGCACGCAAGACCGATTAACATCAGGAATACGACGGTAAGAAGCACCGTATTATCCTCTGCGATTGCGATATGACCGCCCGGAACATAGGCAAGGATGCCGCCCTCTCCGTCCGCTGCCGCCTCACGGCTTAAGAAGAAGATGCCGCACAGACCGAGGAACGCGCCCGCAACCGAGTAGAACAGATATGTCATGCCCGCGGACACCGCTTCCCTCGTCTGCTCGTGAAGCACAAGCGGAAACGTCACAAGCGTCATGATTTCATAGAACAGATAAGTCGTGATCAGGTTTCCGGAAAAGCATACGCCGAGCACCGCGCCGAACGAAAGCAGTGAGAAAATCTGATAGCGCATCTCATTTTTCTGATGGTCCATATAGGCAAATGAGAACCATGTCGAAAGGAGCCACATCACGGCCGTAACCGAAGCGAAAATCAGCGCGGTCCCGTCCGAACGGAAATAAACCGGAAAGCGGTCCGAAATCAGGTCAAACGCCCGGAAGGAAAGGGTATCCGAAAGGACAACCGCAAGTACCGAAAGCCCTGCTGCCAGAACAAAACAGAACGTCCCGATGCGTATTGCTTTTTTGTAGCGCGGATTCTCCTCGGAGGCGGATTCTTTCGGATAATAAAACCGCATCGCCAAGAGATTCAGCGCACCGAACGCCGGAAGCAGAACCGGCAGAAGCAAAATCCAATTCATCGTACGCACTCCTTTCAGGAAAACTGGCTGAGGCCGCGGGAAATCCAGTCGAATATCGGGTTACTGAGAATTCCGAAAACCAAAACAATCACAACGAAAACAAACATCGAAAAGCGGTAAGAAAAGCCCGTCCGGAACCCGCTGTCCCGGTACTGTTCGTTCATATCGGGCGTGTAAACGCTGATCGTCATCCGGATGAAATACATCGCGTTCAAAACGGTACTGATTGCCAGCGCAATCAACGTGACAATCTCTTTCGCGGTCGACGCGCCGAGGGCCGCCTGCGCGAAGTAAACCTTCGAGGTGAATCCGGCGAAAATCGGGATGCCTACCATCGACAGCGAGCCGACGACAAATCCGACGCCGGCCGTCCGGTTTCTTATTCCGGAACCGCGGAGGTCACGGTAGTTCATGCTTCCGCCCGACACTTCGGAAAGGCCGTTCGCAGAAACGAAAAGCATCGATTTCGCCGAAGCGTGCGCCAGAATGTGGAATACCGAAGCGACCATTCCGGCTTCGACGCCGAGCCCGAAGCCCATATAGATGTATCCGATCTGCGCAATCGAGGAGAATGCGATCATGCGGCTGATGTCGGTCTGCTGTATCGCGTCAATCGAGCCGACCAGCATTGCCGCGATACCGAACATGAAAAGCACGTCGTCCGCGCCGGTCATTTTGAGCACGTCCGTCCCGATCACGCGGTACATGAACTTCAGCAAAAACAGAATATACCCTTTCGAAACGAGCGACGAAAGAATCGCGCTCGATGCGCAGGTGGAATAGCTGTAGGCGTCCGGAAGCCATGCGTGGAACGGAAACAGCGCCGACTTAATCGCGATACCGACAGCGAACAGACCTACGGCGATAATCAAAGGCTCGATGTGATTCTTCGATTCGACAAGCGAGACGACCGAAACGTGCATGTTCGACATCAGAAGATGTCCGGTAATTCCGTAAAGAATCGAAATCGAAACAAGAACAAGACCGGAACCGAGCAGCGACATGATCATGTATTTGGTCGCCGCGAGGATGTTCCGTCCCCAGCCGCGGATCATAATCAGTCCGCACGCAGCAATCGTATTGATTTCGACGAAGACATATCCGGTGAACATGTCATTTGTGTAAATCAGCGAAAGGAGCGACGCAAGAAGAAGGTCGATCATAATGAAATAAAGGTTCTTCTTATCGTCCGGAACGTCCTGTTTTAAGTATTTCAGTCCGCCGATTAAGGACAGTAACATAATCAGGCAGAAAAACGTCGCCATCAAAGCTTCGAGAACGCCCGCGCGGATTTCGTTTCCAAACGGCGCCGGGAAGCGTCCCATCGTATAGACGAACGGCTCTTCGATCCGGAGCGTGTAATAAAGCGTGACGCCCGAAAGAATTCCGCAGACCGAGACAACCAGCATGCAGAGCCGTCCCGCTTTCTTTCCGGAAAGCACCGATGAAACCGGTCCCGATACCATGGCGAGCATAATGCAGATGAAAGGAAAGTTACGCACAAAGTCCATCACTCATGCTCCTTTCGCACCATGGTCGTAATCTCGTCGATATCGAGGGTGCGGTAACGCTCGTAAAGCTTCACCGTAAGGCCGAGCATCAGCGCGGAAACGCTGACGGACACGACGATACCCGTAAGGACGAGACCGCTCGGAAGCGGATTGACATATTGGGACGCATCGGTCACCCCGTCCTTAAGAATCGGCGCGAGGCGCCCTTCGATGTAGCCCATCGAAGCAAGGAACAGGTAAACCGCGGTATCCATGATATTGAGGCCGATGATCTTCTTGATCATGTTCCGCTGCAGCAGGAGGTTACAGAAACCGATGCCGAACAGAATCATCGCGGCCACGCTGACGTAATTGTTCCACAGATAGGAAAGCATCACAGCCCTCCTTTCCGGAACAGCGCGAAGAACGCGTACATCGTACACGCCACTTCGAAGCCGACCAGGATATTAATGGGCAGTATCAGCCCCGAGCTTAAGATTGTGCCGGCCTTTCCGAGCGGTACAACGGAAGCGATCCCATTTGCCCCTGTGAACAGATAATAGATAATCAGGAGGCTGTAAATCACGAGCGATCCGACCTTCACGATGTCGTAAATGCGCTCGTTGAAGAAACGCGCCGTCGCGGTAAATCCGAACGATGCCGAGTAAAGAATCAGGCCCGCTCCGATAATCGCACCGCCGGAGAAACCGCCGCCGGGCGAAAGATGTCCGTTCACCAGAACATACAGCCCGAACAGGAAGATAATCGGAACCATAAACTGCGCCATGGTCCTGAGAATCCGGTCGCCGCCGGGGTTCTCCCCGTCCATTCTTACGGGCTCTTCGTCTTTGCGTTTCTTAAGAAGAATCATGACCGCAATCGTTGCAAGGAACAGCACGTGCGTCTCGCCGAACGTATCAAAACCGCGGTACTGGAGGATGACGCCGGTGACCGTATTCACGACGCCGGTTTCCTCCTGTCCTTTTTCAATATAGCGCTCGGTCACCTCGTTGTTCATCGCGGTGTCGGCGCTTCCGAATTCGGGCATGAATGCAACGTTATAGATCAATATGCCGCAGATTCCGACGCACAGAACAAGCGCCATGACGGCGTACAGACGGCGGAACCAGCGCATTCCGGAGAATTCCGCATAGCGCTTCGCGTCTTCCATCGGGTCGACGACCGGGGGCATCAGATAATGCTCCGTGGCGCGCTCATCCTCGGCCTTCTCTTCGGCTATCTGCTTCTGAAACTCCGGCATGTAATCCACTTCGGGAAGCTCCGTTTCGCCCATGATATAGCGGCGGAAACGGGCGCGGAAGGAGGTGTCATAATCCTTTCTGATCCGGCTCATGCTTTTCCTCCTTTCGGTCCTGCTTCGCGATGGCGTTGATGCGCCGGAGCGTCGCAAAGAACAAAACGGATGTCACGCCGGCGCCGACGGCGGCCTCGGTAATCGCGAGGTCGGGCGCCTCCAGAAACATCCAGATAACGGACATAATCAGGCTGTAGGACATGAAGATAATAATCGAAACAAGCAGATTCTTCGTGAAGCCCGCGCAGACGGCGCAAAGAATCAGAAACAATACGAGCAGTAAAAGAATGGCTTTCGTCATGGCTTCTCTTCTTCCTTTCCGTCCCCGTCGCTCACCTCGCAGTTGTCCCGAAGCCGCGGGGAAACCGTTACTTCAAGATTCGCAAGAAGATGCGACGCTACAGGGCTTGCGCACCAAAGCAGCAGAATAATCAAAAACAGTTTTAAAGAATCGAAATTCAGCCCGGACAGAACAATCAGCCCGGACAATACTAGAAGTATCGCAAGCGTGTCGCACATCGCGGCGGCATGCATGCGGTTCAGCGCAAAGCGGAATTTAAATAATCCGAAAGCGGCGATTACGGCGGCAAGAAGCCCGCAGAGAATCAGGAACGCGGCGCATCCGAACAGAATCCAGTCACTCATGGCGTTCCTCCTCTTTCTTCAGCATTCTCTCGTGATATACGCCGAGATAGATGCGGGTCAGTATGACAACGGCGAGGAAGGAAATCATCGCATAGATAATCGCGACATCCAGAAGATACCCCTGCTTAAGCCACAGGGAAAGGATGCAGATAATCATGATCGTCAGCGTTCCGAGCATGTTGACTGCCACGATGCGGTCCACAATCTCCGGTCCCTTCACGGCGCGGATCAGGACGCAGAGCATAATCAGAACGAGCACGCCGATTGCTCCGCCGTACAGTATGTTGTAAGCCTGCGACAGACTCATTCCGCTTCCTCCAGTTCCTGAATCATCTGAACGAATACCGACTGATCGATTCCTTCCGCAAACTCGCGGTCCAATGCATGCACGGTGAACCAGTCATCCTCGGAGAGGTCCACGGTAATCGTTCCGGGCGTTAACGTAATGGAATTCGCGAGGAGAACCTCATGGGAATTCTTTTTGAACGGCCTGTGAAACCGGACCAGGATCGGTTCGGGTTCCAGCCGGTCCGAAAGAATCAGTTTCGTAACCGCAACGTTCGCCTTCACGATCTCCCAAAGAAGGATTCCGAAATATTTTATAAGCCACGGAAGATTCCGGATGAAATCCCACTCCCGCTTCGGCGTAAAATGCATCACAAGGCAGAAAAAAAGATAAACGGGCACCGCAAGGACAAGTCCCGTGAGGAACACTTCCCAGGTGATGCGCCCGTTTAAAATCATCCACAAAACCAAAAACAGAATAATCATATTCCGCCTGCCTTTTGAATTAAACCATAGATGGTTGGATTATATCACATTTTACGTTGAAAGTCAAAAAAACTGTCGGCCGGAAAACCCGGCCGACAGCAGATTTTTAACGAATTGTCTGATCGGAAGCTTATTTCAATCCGAAATCCTTCTTATTGTCTCCGATCGGGATGATGTACCACTCTTCATCGATTTCAACAAAGAGATAATTATCCACGAATTCCGCGGAGCCTTCCTCGCCCTTGAAGCAGGAGGTATTCTCTACGAGATAAGCATTTGCAATGTCAACGGACTCATCGAAGTTCTCTTCGAAGGCATCCGTCAGGCTGTCAAGATCCTTACCCTTGATTTTCTTGGCGCTGTTGATGACTTCCTTGGTAACCTTGGTGTCATCGCCGCAGAAGCTGATGCTGGTCTTACCCTTCTCGTCCGTAGCCTCGAACAGGGTGTCAACGCAATCCTGTGCGGAGCGGGCTCCGTATACGTCGTATACATATTCCTGAGCAAAATCCGGAATACCCTTGGCATAATCTCTGCCGTTCGTATCGATGATTGCTTCATCGAGGGTCTGTACGAGTTCCTTGAAGGTCTTCTGCTCCTTAGAGGACATCGGAAGCTCTTCCTCTTTCTTGAAGAAGGAGTCGAAGGCTCCTAAGAAGTAAGCCGCTACTGCGCCGCCGACAAGCAGAAGAATCACAATCAGCGTAATGATCAACGGTGCTTTGGATTTCTTCTTCGGCTGCTCCTGAACGGGCTGCTGATAATAAGGCTGCTGGAATACAGGCTGCTGCATGGGCTGCTGGTATACAGGCTGCTGGTATACAGGCTGCTGATATACGGGCTCCTGAACGGGCTGCTGGTATACAGGCTGCTGTACGGGTACTTCCTGGACGGGAGCTGCTGCCTGGGCGGGAGCTGCTGCCTCAACAACAGGAGCTGCTGCCTCCTGAACGGCTTCTACGGCAGGGGCTGCTGCCTCAACAACGGGGGCTGCCGCTTCCTGAACGGCTTCGACAACCGGAGCTGCTGCTTCCTGAACGGCCGCTACGGCTTCCGCAGCGAGTTTTTCTCCGCAGACTGTGCAGAACAAAGCGCCGTCCGGGTTCTGATTTCCGCATTTCGGGCAAAACATAGTTTTCACTCTCCTTTTCGTTTTTTGCTTATTTGATTATATATTATACATCATTCAGCTACGCATTTCAATCACCGGAGCACCATTTCCGCGAATATAATCGGCGGTTATGGTCACGGCCCCGATATAAGAGTCCTTCGGAATCTCATACATGATGTCAAGCATGAACTCCTCGAGGACGGAACGGAGCGCACGCGCACCCGTTTCCTTTTTAAGTGCCTTCTCGGCAATCAGGTCGAGCGCATCATCGGAAAATGTGAGCTTCACCTCGTCCATTGCAAACAGCTTCTGGTACTGCTTGATGATTGCGTTCTTCGGCTCCGAAAGGATTCGCTTCATCGCTTCCTTATCAAGTCCCCTGAGCGCGAAAATCATCGGCAGACGTCCGATGAATTCGGGAATCATGCCGTACTCGCGAAGGTCTTCCATCGTCGTCTTCGAAAGCAGGTCCGGGTCCTCGTCGTATTGGTTCTTAAGGTTCGAATTGAAGCCCATCGTGAACGACTTGGTCAGCCGGTTCTTCACGATTTCGTCAAGTCCCGGGAAAGCGCCGCCGCAGATAAACAGGATGTTCCGCGTGTTGACGGTCGTTGTCGGCACCATGCCGTTCTTGCTTGATGCCCCGACGGGTACCTCGACTTCGGCGCCCTCAAGCAGCTTCAGGAGCCCCTACTGCACGCTCTCGCCGCTCACGTCGCGGCTCGTCGTATTCTTTTTCTTAGCGATTTTATCAATCTCATCAATGAAGACGATGCCCTGCTCGGCTCGTTCCACATCGTTGTCGGCATTCGCAAGCAGTTTCGAAAGCACGCTTTCGACGTCGTCGCCGATGTATCCGGCTTCCGTAAGCGAAGTCGCGTCGGTAATTGCAAGCGGCACATTCAGAAGTTTTGCAAGCGTCTGCACCAGATACGTCTTTCCGCAGCCTGTCGGTCCGATCATCAGCATGTTCGACTTCTCGATGATTACGTCATCCTTAAAGGCCTCTTCGTCCTGACGCTTTACTCTTTTATAATGGTTGTAAACGGCAACGCTGATAACCTTCTTCGCGTAATCCTGCCCGATGACGTATTCGTCCAGTCTTGCTTTAATCTCGTGCGGGGACGGAAGGCTCTTGATGTCCATCACGTCGCCCGGATCGGCTTCCGTCTTCTCCGGTTCCTTTTTCTTCGGCTTCAGCTTCGTCTGGTTCTGCATCTGCCCGGGAAATATGAAACGAAGATTCAAAAACGGATTCCCGCTGCCCTGCTCTTCTTCCCTGCCTTCCGCGGGTTCCTTTTCGTCCGTTCCTTCGGGCTTATCCTTAGCGGCAGGCCCGCCCGGACGCATCGTCATCGCCATCAGATCGAATGACTTCTGCAGGCAGTCTTTACATAAACAGATATTCGGAGGCATCTTAAGAAGCGTTCCGCAGACGCTTTCCGGGCGATGGCACATGGCACATACGCTCTCGTAGCCGTCCTTTCTGTCTTCGTTCTTCTCATCCATGAAACTTCTCTCCTCCCCATTTCCTCGGAAATGGGTATACAAAGATATTTTAACGCATTCTTGAAGCGATTGCAAGACGGATTTCCGCACAGAAACGACAATTCTTCATTTTTGTGTCACAATATGAACACAAACGCGCGGTAAAGTAAAAGCCGTAAACGGGTCAGAAGCAACAGGAGGCCGGAAATGAAACTGTTACGTAAACTGCTGTTCGGAATTCTTTTCGTGGCATTTGCCGGAGGAATCTTCTACGGCGTGCTCCGCCTCTCGGACCGCTATCTGTTCCGGACCGAACCGGAGAAAGGCACCGCTCCCGAAGCGGAAGCGAACCCGGAAGGCAAGGTCCGTACCGGAAAGCAGATCGACGCCGCCGAACTGAACAAAGGCGACACGCTCCGCTATACGTCCGAGGCATCCGTACAGCTGTTAAACGAAATCGATATTGAAGGTATTGCCGCGAAGGTGCTTCCTTCGATGGTATCCGTCGAATGCGTCGTGACCGGGCAGAACCTCTTCGGACAGATTATCGAAGGGAAGTCCACCGGATCCGGCATCTACTTTGAATGTAAGGAAGGGCTTCTCTATCTCGTGACGAACCATCACGTCGTGGAGGGCAGCGGGGAAATCACCGTCATCTTCCCGGACGGGGAAGCTTATCCCGCCACGTTGAAGAATTCGGACGAACTTTACGATCTTGCGATCCTGACCGTCAAGAAATCCGCGCTGAAACAATCCACGCTTGACGCGATTGTTCCCGCGACGCTTGCCGAAAGCAAAGAAGTGCACGTCGGCGAGATGGCCATTGCGGTCGGCAACGCGCTCGGCTACGGGACCTCGGTGACGGTCGGCTACATCGGCGCGACCAATCACCGCTATTCGACCGACAGCGCAAGCATTTCGCTGATTCAGACCGACGCGGCCATCAACCCCGGCAACAGCGGCGGCGCGCTTGTGAATATCGAGGGCGAAGTCATCGGAATCAACTCCTCGAAGCTTGCTTCCACGCAGGTTGAGGGCATGGGATTTGCAATCCCCGCAAGCGTTGCCATTCCGATTATCAAAGACCTGCAGGAGAAGGAACAGGTGAAGGCCGGTGAGGAAGGTTTCCTCGGCGTATACATCACCACAATCTCCGACGACGACATCCAGAATCTCGGCATGCCGGCGGGAATCTTCATCCGTGAGATTATCGAAGGCGGCGCGGCATCCGAATCCGATCTGCAGCCCGGCGACATCATCACCCAGGTGAACGGCGTGCCTGTTCTTTCCTCGGAGCAGCTGCAGTCCCGCATCTCCTCGTACCGTTTCGGCACGACCGTGACGCTGACGATTGAGCGCCTGCAGGACGGCACCTACACGGAGATGACCGTCGACGTTACTTTAAAAGAGAAATCCCTCCCTGTGACGGACGAAGAATAACGTCACATTTGTAATAAACCACCATGATGCAGGAAAAACCCCGGAGTGTTCCGGGGTTTTTCTTATGTTCGTTTCGTTTATCCGGCAAATGCCACGCCTGTCCTACAGCTCTCTTGCCGCGAGCTGTAACGCGGACGCGATGACTTTATCCATATCGTAATACTTATACTCACCGAGGCGTCCGCCGAAGATTACGCCTTCTTCGCGGTCCGCAAGTTCGCGGTACTTTGCGAAAAGCTCCGCGTTCTTCGCGTCGTTAATCGGGTAATAAGGTTCTTCGCCGGGATGCCATTCCGCAGGATATTCCTTCGAGATGACGGTCTTGTCGGAATCGATTCCGCGGTAGAAATGCCTGTGCTCGATGATACGCGTATACGGAATCTCCCGCTCCGTGTAGTTCACGACGGCGTTACCCTGGAAGTTGTCGGTATCGAGTGTCTCCTGCTCGAACTTCACCATCCGGTATTCAAGATTTCCGTAGCAGTAATCGAAGTACTCGTCGAGCGCGCCGGTGTAGATGACCTTCTTTGCCTGTCTCCGGTATGCCTCGCGCTCTTTCAGGTAATCCGCGCCGGTCCGGACTTCGATTCCGTCAAGCATGTTCGCGACCATGTCGGTGTATCCCTTCTCGGGAATGCCCTGATAACGGTCATTAAAATAGTTGTTATCGTAAGTGAAACGGACCGGAAGCCGCTTGATGATGAACGCCGGAAGATCCCTGCAGTCACGTCCCCACTGCTTCTCGGTATAGCCCTTGACGAGCTTCTCGTAAATGTCACGGCCTACCAGCGAGACGGCCTGCTCCTCGAGATTCTTCGGCTCTTCAAACCGCGATTCCGCCTTCTGCTTTTCAATGATCTGCTTCGCTTCCGCGGGTGTCTTGATGTTCCACATCTTCGAGAACGTGTTCATGTTGAACGGCAGGTTGTAAAGTTCGTCCTTATAAACCGCCACCGGCGAATTGATATAGTTGTTGAATTCCGCGAACCGGTTCACGTACTGCCAGACGGCCTTGTCGCTCGTATGGAAGATATGCGCACCGTAGGTGTGCACCGGTATTCCGCAGATGTCCTCGCAGTAAGCGTTGCCGGCGATGTGGTCCCGCCGGTCGATCACGAGGCAGGAATAGCCTCTGTCCGTTGCTTCTCTTGCAAATGTGGCACCGAACAGTCCCGCGCCGACGATCAGATAATCATACATACATAAACTCCTTTTTGCCCGGAAGGTCAGCCCTGCTCTTTTAGAATAGCCTCCGCAAGCGCCAGGTCCAAAGGACCGGTAATCTTAATATTCGAAGCGTCCCCGGGTACGAGAACCGCTTTGATTCCTTTCCTCTCGCAAAGCCCGCACAGATCGGTGGCCGCGCTTTGATCACTCTCCGACAGCCCCTCTAAGATACTCCGGAAGATTCCGAGCCTTGCCGTCTGCGGTGTCTGCGCCTGATACGCCATCGAGCGCTTCGGAACGCTGTCAACCGTGCGTCCTTCCATCGAAAGAAGAATCGTGTCGCAGGCGGGAATCGCCGTCGAGGCGGCCTGCGCGTTCTCCATCGCGGTCACATTTGCCGCAATCATCTTAGGCGTCACGAACGGACGAACCGCGTCGTGCGTCAGGAAAATGTCCGAATCGGTTGCGCCGAATTCGCGCTCCGCCGCTTCCGTCAGGCACCTAAGCGTCTCATTCCGGCTGCTTCCGCCGGCTGTCACGACTACACGCTTGCTGCTCCCCTCGCTCTTAAGCGCCGAACAGACGAGCTCTTCGGTATGAGAAATCCAATCGGAAGGCACACCGATCAGGATGCCGTCCACCTGCTCCGCACGCAGAAAGACGCGAAGCGTTCTTACAAGTATCGGCTCGCCGCCGATTGTAAGAAACTGTTTCGGCATATTCTGTTTCATCCGTGTCCCGGTACCGCCGGCGACCAGTGCACCAAGAATCATCCGCAGCTTACCCCTTTACTTGTCACTATCCGCCAACAGACGGTTAACCGCACAGAAGACCGCCCGTATGGACGCTCTCGTAATGTTCGAACTGATGCCTACGCCGAATGTCGACGCATCGGTATCCAGATCCTTCATTGAAACGTATGCGGCTGCCTGCGCTTCCGAACCGGTTGTCAAAGCATGCTCGGAATAATCTAAGAGTCTCAGGTCTCTTCCGACCAGCTTCTGCAGTCCCTTCTTGACCGCGTCAATCGGGCCGTTGCCGTAGCAGTCAAGCGTCATCGGTTGGCCGTAGTACTCTAACTGCAGAACGGCATGCGTTGCCTGCTGCTCATCGGCATCCGCACGGTCATCCACGCCGCAGCGCACAAACCGAAGCGGTTCCTTCCTGCGGAGGTACTCCTCGCGGAATACTTCGAGCATCTCTTCGGGCGAAACCTCGCCGCCCTTCTGCTCGGCGTAACGCTGCACGGCGTCCGCAAATTCGCGGTGCATCGCCTTCGGAAGCTTGAAGCCGTGCTTCTGCTCCATGACAAATGCCACGCCGCCTTTGCCGGACTGGCTGTTGATCCGTACAAGCGGATCGTAGGTCCGGCCGATATCGGTCGGATCAATCAGAAGATAAGGCACCCTCCAGCCGCGCTCCCTGCGGTCGCGCATCGCCTGAAAGCCCTTTCTTATGGCATCCTGGTGTCCGCCCGAGAAGGCCGTGAATGCAAGCTCGCCGGCGTACGGATGACGCGGCGGGACAGGCATCTTTACGAGCCTTACATAGAGTTCCTCAATGGCGGGAAGGTTATCAATCTGAAGTTCCGGGTCAACCCCCTCCGAAAGCAGATTATATGCAATTGTCAGAATATCCGCGTTGCCGGTCCGTTCGCCGTTTCCGAACAGCGTTCCTTCGACGCGGTCCGCGCCTGCAAGAAGCGCCAGCTCGGTCGCCGCAATGCCGGTTCCGCGGTCGTTGTGCGTATGCACGCTCAGTTCGACCGCCTCGCGGTTATGAATCCGTCCTGCCACCCATTCCACCTGGTCGGCATAGACGTTCGGCGTATTCAGTTCCATCGTCTCGGGCAGGTTGATAATCGCCTTCTTATCGGGTGTCGGCTGCCATACGTCAAGCACCGCGTTGATTACCTCGGCCGCGTATTCGGGCTCGGTTCCGCTGAAGCTCTCCGGCGAGTACTCATAGTACACATTCCCCGGAAAATGTGACGCACATTCCTTCACGACTTCCGCGGCACGGACGGCTATGTCCTTCACCTGGCTTCGGTCCATATGAAACACGACATCGCGCTGCAGCACCGAGGTCGGATTATAGATGTGCATGATTACGTTTTGAAGCCCTTCGGCCGCTTCGAACGTGGCACGGATCTGGTCTTCGTTACATTGCATCAAAAGCTGGACCCGGCAGTCATCCGGGACCAGCTTCTCTTCCGCTAAGCGGCGCACAAAATCATGTTCAATCGTGGAAGCGGACGGAAAGCCCACCTCGATGTCACGGAATCCGATTGCGTAAAGCGCACGGAACAGTTCTAACTTCTCGTCGACGTTCATCGGCTCGATTAAAGCCTGATTGCCGTCCCGAAGATCGACGCTGCACCACTTCGGCGCTTTCGTAATCACGCGGCCGGGCCACTGCCGTTTCGGAAAGTCCGGAACGGGATTCCGCTCATATCGGTCAAAACTCTTCATAAGTTCCTCACTATTCAATGCCGAAGCGATTGTTTACGGCCTTCGTAATTTCCGTAAGAACATACTCCTCGCCCTCGCCGTCACAGACGATGGTGACTTCTTCGCCGCACTTCACCTGTGCGCTTAATATGCCGAGCACGCTCTTCGCATTGACTTCATATTCCCGAACCTTCAGGTAAACCCTGCAGGGGCGGGAAAGCGCAATCCGGCTCATCTCACCGGCAGGTTTGATATGCAGTCCTTTGATGTTGGTGACTTTCACGGTTCCCTGTACCATAAGGTCCTCCTTCCCGGAATCACTCTTCCGCGTTGCCGATTGTAAGATCTACCTTGGTCTCTGTCTGTACGTTAAGACCGGTGTTTAATTTGACGGAAAATGTCTGCGTTCCCGTCTTCAGAACCTTCTCAAGGTCGACGTAAGGATGCAGGTCCTGAATGCCGGAAATCTTGTCGGTCTCCGGTTTGAAGCCGGTCACGACAATCGTAATTTCCGTATCCTCGCTGCCCTCTGCGGCCTCAAGAATGCGATATCCTTCGGGAAGCCCCCTGAACTCGAGTTCGGAAAGCTTCACCGTAAATTCCTTCTCGCCGAGCGCTTCCACGACGATGCTCGAGGAAACGACCGTATTCTCCGACTTCAGGTAGACACCGTCGGGCAGGTATTTCGAAACGTCGAAATCCTTCGTGACGGGTTTGATTTCCTTGATCAGAGGCTCGTCCGCCTTGAACGGAATCCGGATCATGCTGATCTTCGCAAGCACCGACTCCTCGGCGGCAATCCGCACCTTCTTCGGGCTGTACTGCGTGTCATCATAAATCGCGTAGCCGCTCACCACTTCGGTTTCGGACGTATCGATGACAACATCGACTTCCTTGACCGGAAGGAGTTCCACTTCAACGAGCACGGTGCTCTGGGAAAGTTCCAGAGAAGGCGCGTCCATCTTGACGCCCGAGAGGTCTACCGGCTCAAGCGTAATGTATTCCTGTGTTCCGATCATCTTCGAAACGTCCACGTACGCAACGAGCTTGCCGACGGACTCGACAACCTCCTGCGGTCCGGTAACCTCGAGCAGTTTCGAGCTGACGGACTTCGTGAGTGCGAACTTGTTGTCGGGAACGTTAATCGGTTCCACAATCACGTTGATCAGCTTCGTCTCGCTCTTCACAAGCTGAACCTGAAGCTCGGTCTTCGACTGATAGGTCACTTCTATGCTGTTTAACAGATTCTGCCGGCGCGTTTCGACCTTGATCGGAATCGCGTTGATGCCGACGAAATCATTGAAATCGGCGTATGCGATGAAATCGCTCGCGGACAGGTTTTCCACGTCGGAACGCTTGCCGGTTACCTTGATGGAAATCGTGCCCGTCGTAAGCACGTTAATCGAAAGGTCCGCGTTCTCTTCGAGATTGTTGTAGTCGTCGCGGTGACGCGTCTCAATCGGAATGCCGTCGATTTTCTTGGTTGTCTGGGGATCCGAGATGCTCATGATGATGACCCAGACGAGAAATGCCAGAACAAAGGAGAGAAGCTTGACTCCGATGTTTCTGGTAAACATGGCGCTAAGCTTTCTTCTCATTCTTCTCGCGCTCCTTTCTGAATTTCAGACGATTCTGCGGCGTCTGCTTATTCTGGAACTCAAGCAGTTTGTTGGAGAGGAATTCCTCGTCCACGCCGCGGATCAGCTGTCCCTTCTGGGCAACGGATACCTTGCCGTTCTCCTCGGAGACGATAATCACGAACGCATCCGAAATCTCACTGACTCCGACACCGGCACGGTGTCTCGTTCCGAGGTCTTTCGAAAGACGCATATTCTCGGAAACCGGAAGAATACAGGTTGCCGCCGCGGCACGGTTTCCGCGGATCAATACCGCACCGTCATGGAGCGGCGTGTTCTTCTCGAAAATGTTAATCAGAAGCGCCGCGGAAACAACGGAATCGGTTGCGATTCCGGTCCGCTCGTATTCCTCAAGGCTGACCACTCCCTCGATGCAGATCAGGGCACCGGTCTTCACCTTGGCCATCTCAAAAACGCCGGTAACGATCTCATTTCTCGTCTCGTCGGAATACCGTTCCTGGGTTCCGGACGGATCCGCGAAGAGACCGAACAGTTTTCTCTGGCCGAGCTGTTCAAGCGCGCGGCGGAGCTCCGGCTGGAATATGATGAAAATGGCAATGATGCCGACATTGATCGTATTGACGAAAATCCACTGGATTGCGCTGAAGCACAGGATGGAAACGAGCACCCAGACCGCAACCAGGATAACGATACCCTTTACGAGATACCACGCCCGGGTGCGCTTAATCCATTTGATCAGGTGATAGATGATAAAGGCAATCAAAAGGATTTCCACGAGATCCAGAGGATGGATTTTCGGAATCAAAAGGCGGCTGAAATAGCTCGAAAAGAAATCTTTCAGATTATCCCACACAGCCGTGTCCTCCTTTATCTAAGTGTAACGGACTACTCGTAATCCTCGTCCCGTTCGGATGCCTCAGGCTCCTCATCGGGTTCCTCCGACGGTTCAGCGAAGAAATTCGGAACTTCGCTCTCGTCGTCTTCCTCTTCGTCCGTCAGGCGGCGGACTTTTGTTTTCTTATCCTTCTTCGGCAGGAAAGCCTTAAGCTTGTCAAACCCGGATTTCAGAAATGCAAGGCCGGCGTCGGACTGTTCGCCTTTCGGTCCCTTGATGACGACCTCATCGTCATCGTCATCCTCGCCTTCGTAGTCCTCGGGCTTCGGCGCCACATCCCTGCGGAGCCGTTTTGCAAGCCCCGGCGTAAGCGGCTTCTGATAAGGGCTCTTCTTGCCGGCAAGCATCGATTCCATTGCCTCGATGGCTTCTTCTTCGCTTTCCTCCGCGTCCTCTTCTTCCTTGCGTTCGGACAGGACTTTGCGGATGGCCTTCTTGGGCGTTCCGGTCGTAATCTTCGGAACGGCGGTGACGTAGTAGTAATACCGCTCGTCTTCAAACTGAACCCGCTCGACCGCGGTATAATTCAGCACGCGGTAGAAGAACAGGCACACGGCGACGATTCCCATCGCCAGAACGCTTCCGAACAGCACGGCGGTCACGGAAAGGTCCATATCGTATTTCAAAGATCCGATGATGTAGCCGAGAATCATGACGCCCGTTCCGAAGCCGAGAGTAATCTCAAACGAGAAATCCATCTGCAGCGACCTTACGAGCACGATGACGATGATAACCACAGCGAAAACCGCCATGATGACATACATCTGCGGCCGCTTAATCAGGTCGTCGAGAATGTCCATGTAAATCTGCAGCGCCTGATCCTTCAGGGCTTTAATCTCATCGATTGTGATGATGTTGTTCCGGACGGCTTTCAGCATGTAAAATGCCACAACTCCGCAGGCGGCGGGAACGACCGAAAGAATCGATCCGAACATGCCGAGGAAAAGCGGAATCAGGTACGGAAAACCAAGCGACATGAGAACCGGCGTCGCGATTACCGCGAGCCCTTCCTTCGGTGCAAACCGGAGAAAGAACATGTAAAGCACCAGGAATACCATCATGACCGTGACGGAAATCAGAACCGAAGCGGTCAGAATCTGCAGGAATACGTACACAACCGCAACAAGCACCATCAAAGACGGAGGAAGAACCGAACAGAACGCCGCAAGCACGAGAATCAGTCCCGTTCCGGAAAGCGTGGTGTTGTAGCCGACTGCCTTGCTTGCCTTACTGAAGGCAAGGAACATTAACAGAAACTTCAGGGCCGTCTTTACGAAGAAATCGTACTTCTGGTAGATTTCCGTAATCTTGGCCCGGATTTCAAACACGAGCATCATGCCTGCATCTCCTCCCAGTTCTCCTCTTCGAGTTCCTTCTCGTACTCCTGCTCTTCGGCAATCTTCTTAATCTTTCCGAGCATCCGGTAGTATCTGCCGAGGCGCTTGTGGGATTTCATGTAAAGGTAGCTGTACCGTCCCACGGCGAACACGATGTACGCGGCAATCAGAAGAATGTAATAAGCAAGTGCCCGCATGCCGAGCATCTTGTAGTTCAGCTGAAGCGCGTTCTTAATCAGGAACTCAAGATAATAGATGACGATCATCGTCAACAGAAAAAAATACCCGAACGTGATTCCGAGAATCGTCTTTAAAACTTCGAGCCGGATGTAGTCCGCCCGGAAGAACTTCGCGATCTTCAGATCGTCTGTTCCGTCATGCTTTTCGTAGATTGCACACTGTGTCATCAGTCTGACTTTTTCTGTGTTAATCATCCGAAACTCTCCTCCCAAACCATAGTTCATTTAATTATATCATACTTTCCGCGCAAAAGGAAGCAAGAAATATTACGTTTTCCTTACAGTTCTCTGACATTTTCGTGTATTTTCCGTGTTTTTCGTGCAACACCCGCCGGATTCTGACCGGATAAAGGGGTTTCCTTGGACTTTTCTGCTTTTCGGATATACTGGTACTCAAAGCGCCAATCGGCAAAGTGTGGTACCATTATTTTTGATTCAAATGGTATCCGACCGCCCGAATCAGCGGAAAGAGTACCATTTCACCTTCATTTTACATTGAATGTGCAGTGAAGGATTGGTACCAATGCAAGGTAAAAACATAATTGAATACCATTCCGGACGTAAAAAAAGGTACTCAACAGCACGTAATCTGCTGTTGAGTACCACATAATCGTTAAAACTTGGTCGAAAGAGGTGTTCTGTTGTTTCGGAACACTCTGCCGTCGCCCGTAAATCAATATTATTTTCCGAACTTCCAGTCAATCCACTCATAACCGGAACCGCTGAACAGGAAGTACACGTCGTGAACGCCCGTAATCTTCTCCGAAATCGAAATACCGACGCCGGCTCTTGACGCACCGCTCCCCTCGACCGAAACCGGAAGCGTTACCGCGTCCTTACCGTCCGTAAGGCTGTCAAGCCGTACCGTAACCGCGCCTTTTGCGTTTTCATCTACGGAGAACA
>JAGAES010000055.1 GCA_017613055.1 Lachnospiraceae bacterium
AAGTAGTAGATGCCCTTTTCTTCGCACATCTTCGCAAGCTCGGTCATGATGCCCTTCTTGTAGTTGCGGCTTACGGTATTCGAGCTGCCGCCGGGGAAACGCATCAGATTCGTCCTTACGCCGGTCAAATCGAAAACCAGATCCTGCATCTGATAGTAGTAATCGAAGAAGTCGTCGGTCGACGTGTAAAGCAGCTTATAATCGTGCTTCCACGCGTGCACCCCAACCGTATGGCCGCGTTTTGCCTCCTCGGCAATCATCTCGTCCATATTGTTGTTACATACGAAAAATGTGACCTTGACGTCGTATTTGTCGAGGACATCAAGAAGCTTCTGCGTATAGGGGCCGGGGCCGTCGTCGAAGGTCAGATAGACGACTTTGCCGAGGGCCTCCGCCTCGTCGCCGAGCGGTCTTGCGCGCTCCACGATATGGATGACGCGGTTTGCGGTTCCGATGTTGCCGAACGAATCGGTTACCGTGTAGGTCAGCTTGTAATCGCCGATAACCGTGTTGTCAACGGTACCGTCAACCGTAATCTGCTCCGTCAGGTCGCCGTCGAGGTTGTCCTTCGCGGTAGCGCCCGGATCCGCGAACGGAGCTCTCCGCTCGGATGTGATTTCGGCGTCGCCGAGAAGCGTAATCACCGGCGGAACCGGGTCGGTGTATTCAATCGGACGTTCCGCCGTTGCTTTGTTTCCGGACGAATCCGTCACGGTATAAACAATCCTGTCCCCGGTCTCGGTCCGCTCGACCTTATCGGTGATGTCGCCATCATAGTTGTCGGTCGCAGTAAAGCCTTCCTCTTCGTATTTCGAGCCCGGAAGCGTATAGTACCCCTCCGTCGTCTTAAGCGTAATGACAGGCGCAACATCGTCGAAAACGCGGATTGTGTAGGTTTCCGAAATCTTCGTTCCCTTGTACTCCGCGCTTACCTTAATCGTGTAGGTGCCGACCTTGTTCGTGTCGTACACGCCTTCGATCTTCGGCGTCAGCTCAACCGCTTTCTCCACATAACGTCCGGTTGCCAAAGCGCGGATGCCGAGTTCCGGACCGGAACCGACCCGCACATCGGTGCGCTCAATCGACAGCTGCATGTTGTACAGCGAGCGCCGATACAGATAGATTGACGTAACGGCAACCGCCGCCGCGCACAGACAAATCAGCGAAATCCATACTTTCTTCATCTTTCTCCTTCTTTCTCTTTCCCCGAAAAAGTAATGAGGCGCCCATAAAGGCGCCTCGGTTTATTGCATCCGTTCGGATACCAGTCTTACATGGACGTATAACCGCCGTCCACCGGAAGGATGACACCGTTTACATAGGTGCTGAGCGGAGACGCAAGGAAAAGCGTCGCCGTATCCAGTTCTCCTTCTCTCCCGTAGCGCGCAATCGGGATCATTGTTTTCGCATAATTCTGGAAAAACTCGGAATCGAGCGTTTCCTTTGTGAGAGGGGTCTCAAAATACCCCGGGCAGATCGAGTTCACCGTGATGCCCTTATCGCCCCATTCGCATGCAAGCGCACGGGTAAGGTTCACGAGACCGCCCTTCGCAGCGTGGTACGGGGAAGCCGGAGCAATCTTGTTGCCGACCATGCCGTACATCGAAGCGATGTTTATGATTCTGCCGTATCCGGCGGGAAGCATAGCCTTGTTGACTACTGCTCTCGTCATCTTGAACGAGCCGAACAGGTCAATGTCAATCTCGTTCTGAAACTGCTCGTCGGTGATTGCTTCCGCAGGAGCAACCGCGCCGGTACCGGCGTTGTTGATAAGAATGTCAATGCGGCCGAACTTCTCCATTACTTCCGAAACCGCCTCCTCGACACGGTTCGTGTCGGTGATGTCGCAGGAAATTCCGATGGCTTTCACACCATACTTTGCGGAGAGCTCCGCAGCCACTTCGTCCACAAGATTCTTACGTCTTGCAAGACATACCACATTCGCGCCCTGGTTTGCCAGAGCATGTGCCATCTGCACCCCGAGACCGGTCGAACATCCGGTAACTATCGCGACCTGTCCGGTGAGATCAAAGTAATTCATAACAGTACCTCCTAGTACTAAAACTGTGCCATGTCGCAGAAACTATCGGCGACACAGAAACGGGCATGCAGAGAAAACCATTATCCCCTGCACGGCGCCCATTACATTTTAGTGACTGTAAGAAGTTCTGTCAATTGCTTAACTTACCGAAAATGTGACGGAATTTCCGCCGTTTTCGGTCTTTCTGCCAAAGGAAAAGTTATTCGACAGTCACGCTCTTCGCAAGGTTTCTCGGCTTGTCGACGTCAAGACCCTTTGCAACACTCAGGTAGTAGCCGAGCAGCTGCAGCGGCACAATCGCGATGACTCCGATGAAATGCTCGTCGGTGCGGGGCACGTAAACGGCGAAGTTGACGTTGTCTTCGACGTCGTATTTGCCGTAGGCCGTAAGGCCCATCAGGTAGGCACCGCGGCTCTTGCATTCCATCATGTTGCTTAGTGTCTTCTCGTAGAGGTCATGCTGCGTCAGCACGCCGATGACAAGCGTTCCGTCTTCAATCAGGGAAATCGTCCCGTGCTTCAGCTCGCCGGCCGCGTAAGCTTCCGAGTGAATGTAGCTGATTTCCTTCATCTTGAGGGAACCCTCAAGGCAGATTGCGTAGTCGATTCCGCGGCCGATGAAGAAGATGTCATGCGCGTTCGCGTACTTCGACGCGAACCACTGGATGCGCTCCTTGTCGGTAAGCGTTGCTTCGATTTTCCCTGGGATGGACAGCAGCTCTTTCAGGTACTTCTGATAATCCTCGTCGCCGATAGTACCGCGTACGCGGCCGAATTCGACGGCAAGAAGATACGAACAGATCAGCTGGCAGCTGTATGCCTTCGTTGTCGCAACCGAAATCTCCGGGCCCGCAAGCGTGTACATGCAGTAATCCGCCTCACGCGCTATCGAGCTTCCGACCACGTTGACGATGGCCATCGTCTTGAGGCCGCGCTCCTTCGCCATACGGAGAGCTGCAAGCGAATCGGCTGTCTCGCCGGACTGCGAAACGATGATGACAAGCGCTCCGGGGGTCAGCTTTGCCTTGCGGTAACGGAATTCCGAAGCAAGCTCCACGCGGACCGGAAGGTCGGTCAGTTCCTCGATGACGTACTGCGCCTGCATGCCGACATGCCATGCCGAGCCGCATGCCGCGATATAAATCTGGGAGAATCCGCGGATGTCTTCCGGTGTGATGCCGACCTCGGAAAGGTCCACCTTGCGGGCGCTGCCCTCTTCGCGGACATACTTATGAAGGGTGTCGAGCGTAACCTTCGGCTGCTCATAGATTTCCTTCATCATGAAATGCTCAAAGCCGCCTTTCTCGGCTGCTTCTGCATCCCATTCAATCGTCGTGACTTCCTTCTCGACGGTGTCGCCGTCAAGGTTATAGAACGTTACCTGACCGGCCGAAAGCTCCGCCATCTCAAGGTTTCCGATGTAGTAAACCTGACGCGTATGGTTCAGAATTGCGGGCACGTCGGAAGCAAGGAAGGTCTCCTTATCATTCTTCCCGATGATCATCGGGGAATCCTTGCGCGCCACGTAAATCTTGCCCGGGATATCCTTGAACATCACGGCGAGCGCATAGGAACCGCGCACACGGACAATCGTCTTCGCGAGCGCGTCAATCGGACCGACCTTGTACTTTTTGTAATAGTAATCGACCAGTTTAATCAGAACCTCGGTATCGGTCTGCGAGTAGAAAGCGTACCCGTGCCGTTCCATCTTGGCTTTGAGTTCCTGGTAGTTTTCAATGATGCCGTTGTGTACGCCGACAACGAGCGATTCGACTTTGCCGGAGCCCGAACCGGTACAGTTACCGGACACATGCGGATGCGCATTCTGTCTGCTCGGCGCGCCGTGTGTCGCCCAGCGCGTATGACCGATTCCGCACGTCCCGCAAAGCGCATTGCCTCCGTCTGTCTTCTCGATCAGGTTCTGCAACCTGCCGAGCGTCTTGACAACCTCCGCTTCCTTCTCGCCGTCGCGCACTGCAACGCCGGCGGAGTCATAACCGCGGTATTCAAGTTTGGCGAGCCCCTCAAGAAGAATGGGACCGGCCTGTTTATTTCCGACATATCCGACTATTCCGCACATAAAACGATGTCTCCGATCGTGTAGATTTCCAGCGAAAAGTATACTGCTTTTCGGGGGATTTGTAAAGGGAAAGTACTTTTGCGTCACCCTTTGTTCACGCATAAAAAAGGGCAAAGGAGCCGTTTATGAG
>JAGAES010000056.1 GCA_017613055.1 Lachnospiraceae bacterium
AAGCCGGACATACGGTTGTCTTTTCCTCCGAATTATGCATTTCCCTGCTGCGGCAGGTGATTGTCCCCTCGGGACTGTTCTTTCTCCGAAGCTGAATCTCATGATACCCGCCGAGCATGCCGCCGCCCGTCGTGAAACAGCAGCCGAGGAAATTCTCTTTTCTGAATTTTCCCGGGGTATATCCCTGAATGAGACTCCGCACGTACCTGAGCGCACAGGCAATTCCCCATATTGCGGCAAGGATTCCCGCGAAGATTCCGATTCCCACCGGGAGACCCCAGTTCAGAAAGCCGTAGAAATCATTCGTATGCGGCCACTCTCCAGTTCCGTTCAGGAGTATGTTCGTCAGATATCCGATTCCGTAAACCGCCACCGGAATCATCGCGTAAAATGTCCAGCGAAACGGGACGGAAACCGTGTCATTTGCCGCCTTGTGCCCGGTAAGCATCGGCGTATAGATGCCGTCTTCCGGGGGACACAGAAGAAACTCCGCCGTTGCCGTAAGCGGCAGGAGCAGGTGGAAGAACAGATTGGCGCGCAGGTACATGAACCGGTAGCCGTAAAGCGGTCCGAGGAAGCCGGCGACCGTCAGGAACGTAAGCCCGACCGCCGCTGCCGCAAGGAATTTCGCAAGCATCGGCTGCGGACGCTTTAACAGTTTGCATACGAGGCAGAACGCAGCGACAATTCCGCAGCATTCGTTCGAAAGCACCGTGAAGTACTTCAGGTTCTCAACGCCCGAAGCCGAAAGCGTCCGGTCATTTCCGCGGAAGAACAGCATCAGAATCGTACCAACCGCCGCAAATGCGACAATCAACCCGAGAAGAACGTATGAAATCACTTCTTTACGGTTTCTGCGATACATGCCCTACCCCTTCTTTTCTATCAGTCCGAGTTTCTTCCAGAACTTCACCATTCTCCGGTTCCAAAGTATAAAAAATCCGATAACTACGCCCGGATAATTCAATATCACGTCATCAATGTCCATGCTGCCGCGTCCGGTCAGATACTGTGTGATTTCCACAAGGCAGATCAGCGCGAGCATCGACGGAAGGAACAGTTTCCAGTTACGCATTGCCGGGAACAGAAACGGCACGAACCATGCCATCGGCACAAAAAGAAGGATGTTCCCGACCAGGTTCGGACCGATGATCCGGTAGCGCAGCGAATGCTCCTTATAGGCGTCCCAGTACATTCTGATTGTCGCAAGCGGCTTCAGGTTATAAAGCCGCTGCCCGTTCATCTCCTGTCCGTGGCGGAGTCCGCCGTACAAAAGCCCTATCAGAATGACAAGATATGCGCCGAACAGAATCCCCATTGCGAGCTTTGCCGCTTTCGGGCGCTTCTTCTTGCTTGTCCCTGCGAGAAGGAAGAACATGCCGGCAGCCGCGGTTCCGCCGATCAGAAACCCGAAGCCGAGAAACTGCTCGGTAACCTGCACGTGCCCGTTCCGCTCGCTGATCACGTAAACATACGCGAACACCGCCGCCAGAACAAACAGCACAAGCGCTATCCCGATGAAAACCTGGTTGTTATGAGCCGATTTCTTCATCCTGCCGTCCTTTCTTTCTCCTGTCCCATTATGCTTGGTTGCCGCGCAAAATGCAATAGCCTTCCCCGATTCTTAACACAAATGTTAGAACTCCCGCACAGAAAAAGAGCCCGGCTTTCGGCCGGGCTCGTATCATACGGGGTTTTTACCAACTCCGATTCATAGCGGTCTTATTTATCTCTCCAGATAATGCGTCCTTTGGTCAGATCGTAAGGGGAAAGTTCCATCGTGACTTTGTCGCCGGGAACAATCTTGATGTAGTTCATACGGAGCTTGCCGCTGATATGGGCAAGAACAATATGACCGTTCTCAAGCTGTACCCGAAACATCGCGTTCGGGAGTTTCTCCACTACAGTACCTTCAATTTCAACTACGTCTGCTTTCGACATGCAAATCCTCCGTTTTAATGCTTGATCAATGATAAGATTTCCGGTTCACCCTCGGTGATGAGGATGGTGTTCTCGTAATGGGACGACAGGGACCCGTCTTCGGTAACGATGGTCCAGTTATCGTCTAAGATGCATACCGGCCAGTCACCCATGTTCACCATCGGCTCAATGGCGAGCGTCATACCGGGCTCCAGCTTAAGGCCGCGGCGTCTCTGGTGAAAATTCGGAATTTGCGGATCCTCATGCATCTCGGTACCGATACCGTGACCGACAAGGTCACGTACGCAGGTGTACCCGTGCGCCACCACGTAATCTTCAATGGCTGCAGATATATCATACAGGTGATTGCCCGCTTTTGCAAGTTTAATTCCCTCAAAAAAGCTTTCTTCGGTCACCTTTATGAGATCTTCGGCTTCTTTACTGATCTTTCCGACCCCGTAAGTCCGCGCCGCATCCGAATGATACCCCTTGTAAATCAGTCCCGCGTCAAGGCTTACGATATCGCCTTCCTTCAGGATTTCATGCTTACTCGGGATGCCGTGAACAACACGGTCGTTCACGGAGATGCAGATGGACGCCGGGTATCCGTCATAGTTTAAAAACGACGGAATGCAGCCGAAGCTTCGAATCATCTTGTCCCCGATGTTATTAAGTTCCATCGTGCTTATGCCGGGGCGGATGTGCTTTGCCATCTCTTCATGCACAAGGGCAAGAAGACGGCCGGCCTCTCTCATTTTCTCAATTTCCTGTTTGGATTTGATTGTAACCATAGTGTTACCCTCTTAAGCGTTCAGGATATCCTGAATGCTCTGAAAGACTTCCGCAACATCCTGCGTACCGTCAACGGTCCGAAGGATTCCCTGCTCCGAATAGTAATCAATCAAAGGCTGTGTCTGCGCATGATACACATCGAGACGCTTCTGCACGGTCGCGGGCTCGTCATCCTTACGGATGCTCAGCTTTCCGCCGCACAGATCGCAGATGCCTTCCTTCTTCGGAGGGTTAAATGCGATGTGATAAGTTCCGCCGCAGCCAAGGCATGCGCGGCGTCCGCCCATACGGTTTACGATTGCGCTGTCAGGAACGTCGACGTCAATTGCATAATCAAGTGCGTCTCCTGCTTCCTTAAGGCTTGCGGTCAATGCCTCTGCCTGCGCGATGGTACGCGGGAAACCGTCCAGAACATAACCGTTTGCGCAGTCATCCTTCGTGAAACGGTCCATAATCAGCTGAAGGGTCAGTTCGTCCGGAACGAGAAGTCCGCTCTCGATGTACTCCGACGCCTTCCGGCCGAGTTCGGTGCCTTCCTTGATGTTCGCACGGAATATGTCGCCGGTGGAGATATGGGGAATTCCGTACTCCGCTGCAATCATCTTCGCCTGCGTTCCTTTGCCGGCACCGGGTGCTCCAAGCATAACTATCTTCATTTTACTCTACTCCTGATGAATGGAAAAAGGGTGAAGCCAAGCCTCACCCTGATATCCGAAATGAATTGCATCACTCACTGAGGAATCCCTTGTAGTGACGCGTGAGCATCATAGACTCAACCTGCTTCAACGTCTCCAGAATTACACCGACAACGATGATTAGGGAAGTCCCGCCGAATCCAAGGCTCGTTACATTAAATGCGCCGCAGCATATAATCGGAAGCAATGCCACGATGGTCAGCCCGATCGCTCCGATGAAGACGATCTTGTTCAGTACGCCGGTAAGATAATCAATCGTAGGCTTACCGGGACGGATGCCGGGGATGAAACCGCCGCTCTTCTTCAGATTGCCCGCAACCTCAACCGGGTTGAAGGTAATGCTCGTATAGAAATACGCGAAGAAGATAATCATCGCAATGTAGAGAAGCGCTCCGACCGTATACTTGATGGCGAAGTTGCTGCCGTCAAAATCGAACCAGTTGTTCGTGTTGCACATATAAAGAAACTTGCCGAGCAGTCCGCCGCTGCGGCTTGCACTCTTTCCGAAGAAGGAAGCAATAATCAGCGGGAACTGGAAGATCGAAACCGCGAAGATAACCGGGATAACGCCGGCGGTGTTAACCTTCAGCGGAATGAACGTGGAATTGCCGCCCATCATCTTTCTTCCGACCATCTTCTTACTGTACTGAACCGCGATTCTTCTCTCGGCATCCTGAAGCAGGATGATAAGAACAAGAACGAACAGAACAAGCACAACGACAAGAAGTCCTGCGAAGAGCTTGCCGACCAGTTTCTCGCGGGAGAATACATGGTTGACGAAAAGGATGGAGAATTCCTGCGGAAACTCCGCAACGATATTAATCAACAGGATGATGGAAATACCGTTTCCGATTCCGTTCTCCGTGATGCGCTCACCGAGCCACATCAGGAATGTGGAACCTGCGGTAAATGCCACAACGACCAGGATTACTCCGAGCCAGCCGTCCTGCACGAGGTACTGCCCGCCCGAGTAGGTATTCTTAAAGCCGATTGCCATGGCGCTGGATTCAATCACGGCGAGCAATACGGTAAGATACCGGGAATACTTCTCAATCTTCTTGCGGCCGCTCTCACCGTCTTTCTGCATTTCGGCAAGCGCCGGAATCGCGATGGTGAGGAGCTGCATGATAATGGAAGATGTAATGTACGGAGAAATGCTCAGTGCGAAGATGGACATCTTCGTCAGCGAACCGCCGGTCAGCATGTTGATCAGACCGCTGGCTCCTTCGAATTTCACCGAAAGCCATTCCCGAGCCGCCGCATTGTTAATTCCCGGGGCGGGAATCAGAGATCCGAGACGTACCAGCACAAGGCACAGAAAAGTGAACAGAAGTTTCTTTCTGATCTCTTTCACCTTGAATGCATTGATAAACATCTTTATCATATCAGATCACCTCAGCACTTCCACCAAGAGCCTCAATCTTTTCGATTGCAGATTTGCTGAAGGCATTTGCCTTAACCGTCAGCTTCTTGGTAAGTTCTCCGTTGCCAAGAACCTTTACGCCGTCCTTCGGGTTGCTGAACAGACCGATTTCCACCATCGACTCGATGGTTACTTCGGCGCCGTCTTCAAAACGGTTCAGCATGGAAACGTTAACGGAAACAATCTCCTGCGTATTTCTGTTCTTGAACCCACGCTTCGGAAGACGACGGTACAAAGGCATCTGACCGCCTTCAAAACCGGTTCTCGGAGCTCCGGAACGTGCCTTCTGACCTTTATGACCTTTGCCGGCAGTCTTGCCGTTTCCGGAAGCGTGTCCGCGTCCTCTGCGGAATGCGTCACTGTGCTTCGAGCCGTCTGCCGGTTTGATATCTGTCAAATTCATCGTGTGCACCTCCTATCAGTAATTAGATTTCTTCAACCTTGACAAGATGCTTCACCTGGGCGATCATACCGCGGGTTGCCGCATTGTCCGGTAACGTGTTGAAACTGTTGAGCTTATGAAGTCCAAGAGCTTCAACAACCTTCTTATGTTTCGGAATTGCACCGATAGTAGACTTTACTAATGTTACTTTCAACTCTGCCATTTCTTGTCCCTCCTATAAATCGCTTAC
>JAGAES010000057.1 GCA_017613055.1 Lachnospiraceae bacterium
CCTTCCCGGAATTCTCCCCGGCCTCTTTCTTTCCGCATACACACAGACAAACGGCCATGACAGTCAAAAGCACAAACAATACAGTCTTCTTCATCTTGTAATCTCCCTCACTAAAAAGTTATGCCGAGGCTTTCAAACCTCGGCATAATCATAACAGATTGCGATTTCAGTTTCCACAAATTCACTTTTAATTCACAGTAGATTCATTATTACTTTCCAATCAGCTGGAAAAAGTTAAACATTCCGGAATATTGGGTGGTCATGTCGTGGTCGGCACCGGGAACTTCGTACCAAAGGTGGGCGATGCCGTTCTTTTCGAAAAGTTCATGATAGGTCTGCGGATACTTGCCGACAACGCTGTCGCGGGTTCCGCAGCAGATAATGATCTTATCGGGAATCGTTACTCCGTCCTTGAAACGGACTTCGTCTTCGGTTAAGGAGCCGGGATGCTCCATAAACTTATCCTTGGTTGCGGTAATACCGGGTGCGGGAGCCATCGCGCATACATACTTGAAGTATTCCGGATGAAGAAGTACGGTATACAAAGTCTCGCGGCCGCCCATCGAGAAGCCGCCGATATTCGTACCCTCCCGGTCGGTGCGGACCGAATAGGTTTCGTTAATATGCGGCATAAGGCACTGTACAAGTTCGGTTGCAAACCGGTCATACGGAATACACGCTTCCGCATCCATGGCAGGCGTTTGAGCAGTATCCGGTCCAGCTGCATACATTGCCGGGCATACGAGAATAAACTCTTCGCAAAGACCATCCGCCACCATGTTTCCGATCAGTATCGGAAGCTTCGCATCGCCCGCGAACGAATTCTCATCGCCGAAAATTCCGTGAAGCAGATATACAACCGGATACTTCTTATCTTCGGAATAATTCTCTGGAAGGAGCACTGTATAAGCTCTCTCCCGCTTACAGTAATCGGAATAGTAGGTCTTGCGTTCGAATTTGCCGTAAGTGACACCGTCCCTTTTCGTAAGATACTCGGCGGGACATTTGTAATACATGCCGTTCTCGTCCTGCTTCGGTGCTTCGGTCGGCGTCGGCGTGGGAGTCGGCGTATCGGTTACGGTCAGTTCGGGTGTGGCAGTCGGTTCGGTCTTCTCTTCCACTTTCTTTTCCTCCTGGTTTAAAGGCTGCGTCGGTGTCGCTCCTTCGTTTTGTTTACTTCCGCAAGACGTAAACAGAAACGTGAGCATGAATAGAATAATCAAGTAAATCGTTTTCATAACTTACCCCTTTTGTAAAAAAGATTGCCGCCCACATAGACGGCAATCCCGATTCACGGAGGAGAAGGGATTTGAACCCTTGCGCCGGTATTCCCGACCTACTGGTGTTCGAAGCCAGACCCTTCAGCCACTTGGGTACTCCTCCATACTGCGAATGCCATTATACAATAGAAGTGCGGTTTTTACAAGACCGAACTTTGCTGCCCGATATAATAAAATCCTTTGCACTCCTTAAGCGTTACCGAAACCATCTTTCCGAGGAGCTCCGCTCCGCCCGGAAAATGCACAAGCAGATTATTATCAAGCCGTCCCGTAACGCATTCCCTATCCGCATTATACTCTTCGCACAGGACGGTTTCGGTTCTTCCCTCATAACGCATTGCTTCCGCGGAAGCCGTTTCTCCGACGCAGTCAAGAAGCCTATTCATCCGTTCCGAAGATACTTCTTCCGGAACCTGCCCCTCCATTTCGGCCGCAGGCGTGCCGGAACGTTTCGAATAGATAAATGTGAATGCGCTCATAAAGCGCGCCTTCCTAACGACATCAAGCGTATCGAGGAAATCCTCTTCGGTTTCTCCCGGAAATCCGATGATAATATCGGTCGTAATCGCAACTTCCGGAATTCTCGCCCGTATTTTATCCGCTAAGGCAAGGAACGATTCCTTTGTATAATGCCGGTTCATGAGTCTGAGGAGCCGGCTGCTTCCGGACTGAAGCGGCAGGTGAACATGCTTGCAGATCTTCGGATTCACTGCAATTTCTTCAATCAGTTCGTCCGAAAGGTCCTTCGGATGCGGCGTCATGAACCGGATCCGTTCAAGCCCATTAACCTTACTGACTTCGCGGATTAATTCGGCAAATGTAACACAGGGCTCGAGATTCTTTCCGTAGGAATTCACATTCTGCCCGAGTAACATCACTTCCCGGACGCCTTTTTTGATGAGATCTTCCGTTTCCCGTATGATGTCAGCCGGATTCCGCGAACGTTCGCGCCCGCGCACATACGGCACGATGCAATACGTGCAGAAATTGTTGCAGCCGTACATGATGTTCACGCCTGCTTTGAAACCGTATTTCTGTAAACTCGGCAGGTCTTCGACAATCCGCTCGGCTTCCTTTCTTACGTCAATGACGCATCCGTCCGTGTGCTCCCGCTGATAAAGAAGTTCCGCAAGCATATAGATGTTGTGCGTTCCGAAGATCACGTCGATGAACGGATAGCTTTTCTTAAGCTTCGCGATTACATGTTCTTCCTGCATCATGCAGCCGCACAGCACAATCCGCATGCCCGGATGCGACTTCTTAAGCCTGCCGAGATAGCCGATGCGCCCGTAGACGCGCGTATTCGCGTTTTCACGGACCGTACAGGTATTATAGACGACAATGTCGGCATCCTCGGAATCCGTCGGTTCATAGCCGATGTAGGAAAGAATTCCCGCCAGTTTCTCGGAATCCTTTGCATTCATCTGGCATCCGAACGTCTCGACATGCATCGTAAAGTTACGGTTCTCGCGCTTGCTGCGCTCGGCAAGTTCCGCCTTTAAGATATCCATAAAGGCATACTGTCTTGCGGGCTCCTCTTCGGGAAGCGATACCGGATAGGTTTTTGTGATTTCGTCGTGGATCATGAATTCCCTTAACCGCGTACCTGTCCGTTTCCGCGAACCAGGAATTTATAGCTTGTCAGCTCGCGAAGACCCATCGGGCCTCTCGCGTGGAGCTTCTGCGTGCTGATGCCGATTTCCGCACCGAAGCCGAACTCTTCGCCGTCGGTAAACCGCGTGGAAGCGTTTACATAGACGCATGCGCTGTCAATCCGCTTCAAAAACTCTTCCGCATTCTTTTCATCCCTTGTAAGAATCGCGTCGGAATGTTTCGTATGATAACGGTTAATGTGGTCAATTGCCTCATCCAGATTCGCAACGGTCTTCACACTGATCATTGCGCCGAGGTATTCTTTTCCGAAATCCTCTTCGGTCGCTTCTTCCATTGCGGGAACGAAAGCCCGTGCTTCGTCATCGGCACGCATCGTAATGTTCTTCGAAGAAAGTCTCTCATATATCTTCGGCAGGAACTCGGCAGCGATCTTTTCATGCACCACAAGGCTCTCACAGGCGTTGCAGACGCCCATGCGCTGCGTTTTCGCGTTGTCGATGATATTGAGTGCCATCTCCTGATCCGCGCTCTCATCGACGAAGATATGGCAGTTTCCGGTACCGGTCTCAATCACCGGAATCGTGCTGTTTTCAAGAACGCTCTTAATAAGCCCCGCGCCGCCTCTCGGGATCAGAACATCCACGAAACGGTTCAGACGCATGAATTCCGTGGCCGTCTCGCGGCTCGTATCGGTAATCAGCTGAATGCTGTTCGCGGGAAGACCGCACTCCTCAACAGCCTGCTGAAGCACTTCGGTGATTCTCGTATTCGAATGAATCGCATCCGAACCGCCGCGGAGAATCACGGCATTGCCGGTCTTAAAGCACAGACCGAACGCGTCCGCGGTAACATTCGGACGGGATTCATAGATAATCCCGATGACGCCGAACGGAACACGTACCTTAGAAATCTTAAGGCCATTCGGACGCTCGAATTCTTCTAAGACATCGCCGACCGGATCCGGAAGCGACGCTACCTGTCTGAGTCCTCCGGCCATTCCCGTGATGCGGCTTTCGGTAAGGCGCAGGCGGTCAACAAGCGCGGGAGAAACGCCTTTCTTCTCCGCATTCATAACATCGATGGCATTTGCCGTAAGAATCGAAGCCGATTCCTTTATCAAAAGATCCGCTGCATGCAGTAACGTTTCATTTTTCTTTTCGGTGCCGGTCACACCGAGCACTTCGGAAGCAAGGCTCGCTTCCTTTCCCATAATCAACAGATTCATAGCATTTCCTCCGCATTTATTCGGCCGCAGGACAGGTATAGCGGTCGGTTTCGGTCAAAACAAGATTTACCGGCACATCGTTTCCGTCATACGGCACGCTGATTGTCTTCTGCATCTCATAAGCAAGCATCACGCGCGGGATGTCCGGGTATTTCTTTAAGAACCGGTCGTAATAGCCTCCGCCGTAGCCGATCCGGTTTCCGTCCGCGTCAAATGACACGCCCGGAACGACAATCAGTGCGTTGCCTTCCGTGGGATCGATTACTTCACTTCCTGCGGGTTCCGGGATTCCGCATACGCCTCTTTCCATCACGGTATCCTTCGTATAGAGACGGAATTCCATCTCGTGTCCCGGCAGGCATACCGGAAGCGCAACCTTCTTGCCGTCCTTCCACGCCTGTTCGAACAGGTAATCCATCGAAACCTCGGCGCTTACGGAATAATAGCCGAGTATAATATCCGCATTCCGATAGACGTCTTCCCGTACGAGTTTATCCGTTACAATCGCGCTGTAACAGAGAATCCGCGTTGCGGAAAGGCTTCTCCTACGGTGTTTCATGATATTTCGAAGTTCGCTTTTTGTCATCTTACTTATACTTCCTCGGTCAGTTTACGGATTTTATATTCTTGTCACGTTATTCGGCTTCTTCTTCAGGTCCTTCACGTCGGTAATCGTACCGTCCGGATTCACCAAAGAAATGTTCTCGAGCGAACTCTTAAGGTCCGCCCGGATTGCCTCAATATATTCTTTTCGAAGCGCTGCCTGTTCGGCTTTTTCTTCATCCGTAAGGCCGACTGCCTGCGATTTATGATACAGCGTGTTAATCCGCGCTATCTTATCTTCATTCATGCGTTTTCCTTTCTCTGAAGGTAATCAATCAGGTGGAAATTCTCATTCCTGTGAGCAAGGAACAGCGTTCCGATGTTCTTTCCGTCAAGCACTCTTCTTAAATTGTTCATATCGTTGCCGTTTGCAATCACCATATCGGCACCAGCATCGTTCGCGACGCGTGCGGCGCTGATTTTGGCAGACATACCGCCGGTTCCGACGTCCGTGCCGGCACCCTTCGCCATCGCTTCGAGTTCGTCGGTAATGTAAGGAATCTCTTCGACAAGCTTCGCGTCCGGATTCGTTCTCGGGTCATCCGTGAAAAATCCGTCCTGATCGGAAAGAATGATCAGAAGGTCCGCATGAATCAGTGCCGCAACAATTGCCGAAAGCGTATCGTTGTCGCCGAATTCGATTTCGTCGGTCGCAACCGTATCATTTTCATTCACGACCGGAATGACACCCATCGCAAGCAGGCGCATGAACGTGCTCCTTGCGTTCCTGCGCATCGTATCGTTAATCATCGTGTCTTTCGTAATCAGAACCTGCGCAGGTACCTTATTGTATTCGGCGAAGAGACGCTGGTAAACCATCATGAGCCGCGACTGTCCGATGGCCGCGCACGCCTGCTTCAGGTCCTGTTCCTTCGGTCGTTCGTTGATATTCATCGTCTTGCGGCCGACCGCAATCGCTCCCGAAGAAACGAGCACGACTTCCTTGCCGGCGTTCTGCCAATCCGCAAGAATCCGCACAAGCCGTTCCATTTTCTCGAGATTCATGTCTCCGGTCTCCGGATGCGTCAAAGTGGAAGAACCGACCTTCACGACAATCCGTTTCTTACCCTGCATCAATTCCGTGCGATCCATTTCATTCCTCCAAAGTATATTGATATTCTTTGATAATCTCTTCAAAAACGCGGATGCCGTCCATCGCGGCCGAAGTAATTCCGCCCGCATATCCGGCTCCCTCTCCGCAGGGATATAATCCGGCAAATGTGACAGACTGCAGATTCTCTCCCCTAAGAATCCTTACCGGCGAAGACGTTCTCGACTCTACCGCGGAAAGCAGCGCGTCGCCGTTTGCAAAACCGGGCATCATCCGGTCGAATGCTTCCACACCCTCAATAATATCACCGGACATCCATTCGGGAAGCACCGATCTCAGATTCGTATAGCTTACGGCGCCTTTCGTGCAGGGTGATATGGTTCCGCAATCCGTACTTGTGCGGTCCGCTTTAAAATCCGCATACCGCTGCGTCGGAATCTTTCCGTCACCGGCTTCATAAGCCTTCCGCTCGAGATTTCTCTGATAAGCAATTCCCGAAAGCGGATTATCCGGATCGTTCGGATTCCTGTAATCCTCGGGATTGACCGTTACGACAATTGCCGCGTTGCTGTTCTCCGAGTCACGGCTTTGGTTACTCATTCCGTTGACCGTAAGCATGCCGGGTTCGGACGAAGCATTCACGACATAACCGCCCGGGCACATGCAGAACGAATAAACGCCTCTTCCGTCCTTACAGGTATGCGTCAGCTTATAATCCGCAGTCGGTAGCAGATCCGCCGCATCACCGTACTGGCACCGGTTTACCCATTCTCTTTTATGCTGAATCCGTACGCCGATTGCAAACGCCTTCGGCTCCATCGTGATACCGCTTTGATAAAGCGTTTCAAACGTGTCTCTGGCACTGTGCCCGATTGCAAGCACACATGCTTCGCACGGAATGATTTCATCGGAAACGCTTACCCCCGTAAGACGGTTTCCGTCCGTAACCAGACCGGTCACTTTTGAGTTAAACCGGAATGTCCCGCCGAGCCGTTCGGTTTCTTTCCGCATATTCACGATGACATTTCGAAGAAGGTCCGTTCCGATATGCGGTTTATTCTTATAACGGATCTCCTCCGGAGCTCCGAATGCGGCAAATGTGTCGAGGACGAATTGTCCTTTGCCGTCCTTATCCTTTATGAGCGTGTTTAATTTGCCGTCTGAAAACGTTCCTGCGCCTCCCTCGCCGAACAAAACGTTGGCCTCGGGATTCAGCTTGCCTGTTTCATAAAATGCCTCTACGGCCTCCACGCGGCATTCCATCGAAGGTCCTCTTTCAAGAACAAGAGGTTTATACCCTTCTTTTGCAAGAAGATATGCTGCGAAAAGTCCTGCAGGTCCTGCGCCGATCACAACCGGCCGGTGCGGAAGCGGCTTCATTCCGCTCACATGATAACGATATGACTTCGGGGTATATTCTTCAAAGCCTTTTCTTAATAACCGTTCTTCCGGTTTCACCGAAACGGCAACCGAATAGGAGTACGATATCTCCGGTTTCTTACGGGCATCGATTGACTGCTTTAAAATCCTGAGTTCCGTAATATCGGTAACCGGAATCCGAAGCAGTTTCGCTGCCGTATTTCGAATATCCTCTTCCGAATGTTTCACCGGAACATGAATTTGCGAAAGTTTAATCATAGATTCCTCAATCAGAAATGCCCCGCCGCCGTACCCGCAAGGATACCCGTTGCAAAGGCGAACTGCAGATTGTAACCGCCGCACGTTCCGTCAACATCCAGCAGTTCTCCTGTCAGATACAGTCCCTTCTGCAGCTTGGATTCCATTGTCTTCGGGTGGATGCCGGACACCGTAACGCCGCCGGCCGTCACCTGCGCCATCGTAAAGTCCTTCGTCGAAAGAACCGGAAGACGGAATGCCTTCATCTCTTTTGAAAGCTTTTCGATATCGGGAATCGAAAGCTTCGCGGAAGGCGTATCGGCCTTTAATCCTGCCCGCAGGAATACGACATACAAGAGTTTCTTCGGAAGCAACGTGCAGAGCGCGTCTTCCGAGGTTCCGTTAGCGCATGAATCAAGCTTATCGCAAAGCACCTTCACGAGTTCCTCTTCGGAGAGCTCCGGCATAAAGTCGAATTCGATAACCGCTTCGCCCTTACGTCTTAACACATCACCCGCATAACGGCTTAACTGCATGACGGCAATCCCGCTGACGCCGTAATCGGCGAACAGCACTTCGCCCTTCTCCGTATATTCGTTTTCAACATTCTCAAGCTTCGTATAAAGATGCACTTCGGCATCGGTCCGTACGCCCGAAAGCGTCTTCAGATTCTTATCCTTGGCAACCAGCTGCACGAGCGCCGGAAACATCGGATTCAATACGTGTCCGAATGCCTTCGCGGTATCATAACCGAACGGACCGGCTCCGAGATTCTGCCCGGCAAGTCCGCCGGTAGCAAGAATCACGCGGTCGAAAGTCTCCTGTCCCTGGGCTTCTTTTGTAAGATCCCGGTAGGAAACCTTGAATCCCTTCCGTTCCTTCGTAACCTTGTTCACTTCGACCGAGCAGCGGACCGTAACACCCGCGGAAGCAAGTCTTGAAGCAAACCATGTGACAACCGAAGCAGCCTGCTCGGATCTCGGATAATAATACCCGCGCTTTTCCTTAAGCATCAAGCCGTGCTTTTCCAAATACTCACGAACCGCCTCCGGCGGACATGCGTTAAGCACCTGCTTCACAAAGGCGGCATCCCCGCCCCGGTAACAGTCGTCCGTCAGTACGCCGTTACTGAGATTACATTTACCGTTACCGGTTGCAGCAAGCTTCTTGCCGAGTTTCTCATTATGTTCAAAGAGGACAACCTCCGCACCGGCTTCACGCGCCGTAAGCGCAGCCGTCATGCCGGAAGCGCCGCCTCCGATAATTGCAATTCTGTTCATACGCTACCTTCAAAAATCATTTCCGCAACAGGTGCAGTTTTGTAAGTATATTCGCAATGCCTTTTCCCTTAGGCATATCTTCGATTTCCTTCCGGGAGATTCCCTTTAAAAGAATCAGCACGGAGAAATACACAAACATCGAAAGGAAAATTGCCGCAAGGCACGCAATCAGATTATTTACGCCCGGATGGTCCGGAAAAGCCATTCCGAGAATCCAGATATGGAACTGAAAATACATGTTCGAAAATGCAGCCATCAGCCCTGCGGAAACCAAAGGTATCACAAACGTTGTTCTCCACTCCTGCCGGTAACCGAGCAGTCTCTTTATGCTTCTTCCGTTCAGCATACATACGATCAAAGCGAAAAGAATGTTACAAAGCACAAGCGCAATCGCGTTCAACTCCGTAAAATGCAACAGCATTGCAAGCACACCGCAGTGAATTACAAGTGCAATCAGCGAATGCCAAACCGGAAGAAACATATGGTTGATTCCCTGAAGGACGCCGTTCGTTACCGTTGATAACGCAAAGAACACAACTGCGATACCGCCGATCTGCATCATCAATGCACTGAGTTCCCGGCCGTCTCCGTAAAGCATCCGGAGAATCGGACCGCCGATACTGATAAATCCGAACGCGCATGGAAACGCGATGATCATATTCAGTTTGACTACCGAGGCAATCTTCTCCTTTGCCGTCTCTGCATTGCCTTTTGCGATGAGCGCAACGAGATTCGGGACGATTGCGGTTCCCATCGCGGATGCAATGGCTACCGGAACGTTCGTTAAGAGTTTGTATTTGCCGGAGTAAATGCCCCACCAGGTGTTACGTGTCTCTTCGATGATGCCCTTTCCGTTAAGCGTCCGGTTGAAAATCGAAACGTCAATGGTTCCGGAAAGCTGATATACCGTCTGGCTGATGACAACCGGCAGCGCGGTCATAATCAAAACCTTCAGAATCGTGAAACAGCGTTCCTTCTCCTTCGTCGTATCCTCAAGAAGCTGCTTCACATAGTATTTTCTTGTCGCCAGAAAGATAATCACGAGCGTAACTGCCGCCGCGCATGCGCCGAGGAACGTTCCCCATGTACCGCCGGCAGCACCGTAAGCACTCTGCTCACCCGTTCCGGCGTATTTCTTCACCATGTAAACGGCAGCACCTACCGAAACAACGGCATTTACAATCTGCTCGATTATCTGTGAAAGCGCCGTCGGCACCATATTGCCGAAGCCCTGGAAATATCCGCGGATTACACCCATCACCGAGAACACGAAGATCGTCGGAGCAAGAACGCGAAGCGGAATCGCCACTTGCGGCGTCTTGTTAAACTTTCCGTACAGGTCCGCACCGATATACACAAGAACCGAAGCAACCGCCCCTACGGCAAATCCGAAAGCAAGCCCGACATAAAGCACTCTCCTCGCATCCTTATGCCGTCCGGCGATGCGTCTTGCGGAAACCAGCTTCGAAACCGCGAGAGGAAGGCTGTACGAGCTTAAAAGCAGCGCAAGGCTGTAGAACTCGAATGCTGTCGAATAATAGCCGTACGCATCGTCTCCGATGATCCGGGCAAGCGGAATGCGGTACACAAGACCGATCATCCGGACAATCAGCGAAGACATCGCAAGAATGCTTCCCTGAAGAAGCATATTGCTGTGCACTTTGTTTCTGCTCTCGATATCCATTCTCAGTTCGTGTCACGCGTGATTCCGAGTTTTCTCAGAATCTCCTCCTGTTTCTCTTCCATGACGGCACGTTCGTCGTCATCCATATGGTCAAAACCGCACAGATGAAGCATGCTGTGCGCTACGAGAAATGCCATCTCTCTACGGATACTGTGCCCGTATTCTTCTGCCTGCGCTTCCATCCGCTCAAGAGATATTACGATATCCCCGAGAAGAAGCTCCCCGCTGTCCGGATCCGAATATTCTTCCGGCGCGTCCTCAACCATCGAGAAGTCCGCGGGCGTTTCGTAATCGATCATCGGAAAAGAAAGCACGTCGGTCGCGCGGTCCGTATTCCGAAAATCACGGTTCATCTCACGAATGCTTGCATCATCGGTAAGAAGCACATTGACCGAGCATTCATAAGGGCATCCTACATAATCTAACGCTGCGTCGACAACCGTTTTGATGGTTTCGTCCGCGTCGAATGCGTAAGTCCGTTCGCATTCCCGCTCAATGTTTACGCTCATAGCGGACCTCCCGGACTCCGGTATTCTTTCGAATTGCGTCTCTTCTAAGCACCTTATCGGCGCGCTTCTTCTCGTAAGTCTCGTAAGCCTGAACAATCTTCTGCACAAGCGGATGTCTTACGACGTCGGCGCTTGTCAGCTCGCAGAAAGCAATTTCTTCAACATCCGAAAGCACGCGGTACGCAACATCCAAACCCGAAACTTCTCCGCTCGGAAGATCCTTCTGCGTCCGGTCGCCGGTGACAACCACCTTCGAGCCGAACCCGATACGCGTCAGAAACATCTTCATCTGCGCAGGCGTTGTATTCTGAGCTTCATCGAGTATGATAAAGGCATTGTCGAGCGTACGGCCGCGCATATATGCGAGCGGAGCCACTTCAATCAGCCCTTTTTCCATATTCTTCTGAAACGTTTCGGCGCCCATAATCTGATACAGTGCGTCGTAAAGCGGTCTCAGATAAGGGTCAACCTTACTCTGCAGGTCCCCGGGAAGAAATCCGAGCTTTTCGCCTGCTTCAATTGCGGGACGCGTCAGAATGATCCGGTTCACTTCGTCATTCTTAAACGCCGTAATCGCCATTGCCATTGCAAGATACGTCTTACCGGTTCCTGCAGGGCCTGTTCCGAACACGATCATATTGTTTCGGATGCTGTCCACATATTTTTTCTGGCCGCTGGTCTTCGGTTTGATCGGCTTCCCGGAAATGGTATGGCAGATCAGGTCCGAATCGACCGCAAGCATCTCGTCCTGCTTTCCGTCCATCGAAAGCGAAATCGTATAGTTTACCTGTTGTTCCGTAATCGTCGCACCGCGTTTTGACAGTCCGATTAAGGTATTCAAAACCGAAACCGCACGCTTCACGGGACCGTCTTCGCCGATGACCCGGATTTCGTCTTCACGCGTTAATAAAGATACTCGGAGCGACCTCTCCAGAATCTTCGCGTAAGCGTCGTATTCCCCGAATATATTCTTTTGACATGCAACGGAAATATCCTTAAGAACTTCCACCATTCGTTACATTCCTCCGTCAAATCCCCATAATAACCTCATTTTAGCATATACAAAAATGATTATAGCACAAGTCCCGCGAAAGATAAAGAAAAAAAGAAGACCCGAAGCAAATCGGATCTTCTCAAAAATCAATCTGAAATCTTACTTATACTTTCTCTTACGAGCTGCCTCAGACTTCTTCTTACGCTTTACGCTGGGCTTCTCGTAATGCTCTCTCTTACGAATCTCCTGCTGGATGCCGGCCTTCGCGCAGTTTCTCTTGAAACGACGAAGCGCGCTGTCCAAAGACTCGTTCTCTTTTACGATAACCGTTGACATGATTTTCACCTACCTCCCTGCCGCCGGATAACTCCGTAAACGGTACTGGGCTAACATAGCACGTTTCTTATTTTATCATACTTGCCCGATTTGTCAATTGTTTTTTCGACAAATGCCATGACGCCTTACTGAATCTGGCTTTCTGCTGTTTCAAAGCCCTTCTTGACGCATGCGTCAATGCCTGCGGGGTTCTTGCCGCCGGCCTGTGCCATGTTGGCTCTTCCGCCGCCGCCACCGCCGACAAGCGAAGCGCATTCTTTGATCAGGTTGCCCGCGTGAGCCCCCTTCTTAACGGCTCCGTCGGTTGCCATAGTAACGAGGTTGACTTTGCCGTCGTTTGCGGATGCAAGAAGAAGCAAAGACTCACCGAGCTTTTCTTTGAGCGTGTCGCACAGATTCCGAAGGCTGTTCATATCGGCATCCGGAACGGAAGCGCAAAGAATCTTAACGCCGTTCTTCTCCCGAACGTTCTGAAGGATATCCGAAAGCGAACTGCCTGCAAGCTTAGCCTTCAGCTTCTCCACTTCGGAGTTCAGACTCTTAATCTCGTCCTGAAGTGCTGCAATCTTGGAAGAAAGAGCGTCCGGAGCGCATTTGGCGGCTGCCGCAGCGCTTCTTAACTCACTCTCGAGGTTCTTATAGTATGCGGTCACATTTGCCGCGGTAATCGCTTCAATACGGCGTACGCCTGCGGAAATGCCGTTCTCGGAAAGAATCTTGAAGGAGCCGATTTCACTCGTGTTCTTCACATGCGTTCCGCCGCACAGTTCCTTACTGAAGTCTCCCATGCTGACAACACGCACGGAATCACCGTATTTTTCGTCGAACAGCGCCATTGCGCCGCTCTTCTTCGCGGATTCGATATCCATCACATCGGTAACAACCGGAAGCGACTCTTCAATCTCGCGGTTTACGATTTCTTCGACCCTGGCAAGTTCTTCCTGCGTCATAGCCTGAAAATGGCTGAAGTCGAAACGGGTACGCTCGCTGTCCTGATAGGAACCCTTCTGCTCAACGTGAGAGCCGAGCACTTCACGGAGTGCCTTCTGAAGAAGGTGCGTTGCGCTGTGGTTCTTGCAGGTAGCGCCGCGGAGAGCCGCATCCACCTTGAAGGTGCCGGTTGCGCCCTTACGGATGATTCCGTTCCGGACAACGCCGTGGTGGGCGTATTTGCCGCCGACAAGCTTCTCGACGTTCTGTACGAGGAATTCGCCCTCATCGGTAACGATAACGCCCTGATCGGACTGCTGGCCGCCCATTGTTGCATAGAAAGGCGTCTTGTCCGCGATAAGCGTTCCGTTCTGGCCTTCTCCGAGGAACTCGGTAAGCTCGGAAGCAATGCCGCTCTCGGTTTCCGTATCGCAGGAAACAACGCGGATTTCCGCCTCGTCCGTGAGTTTCGTATAGCCGGTGAACTCGGTAGGCGTCGTATAGAAATCGAATACCGAAGCGTCAGCGCCCATATAGGTCGTAACCTTACGAGCCTTACGCGCGGTCTCCTTCTGTACCTGCATGGCCTTGTCAAAGCCTTCCTTATCGACCTCATAGCCCTTCTCTTCGAGAATCTCGAGCGTCAGGTCAAGCGGGAAGCCGTAGGTATCATAAAGCTTGAAAGCGTCAGCGCCGGAAAGCACCTTCTTGCCGGCTGCCTTCATCTCGTCCTCGAACGAAGAAAGAATCGAGAGACCTTTATCAATCGTCTTGTTGAAGGCTTCCTCTTCCTTCGTAAGGTTCGTCAGAATGAAATCCTTCTTCTCCTCAAGCTCCGGATAGCCGTCCTTCGAGCAGTTAATAACGGTCTTGGCAAGCTCCGCCATGAAAAGACCGCTGATGCCGAGTTTCCGGCCGTGTCTTGCGGCGCGGCGGATGATTCTTCGAAGCACGTAGCCGCGGCCTTCGTTCGAAGGCATGACGCCGTCCGAAATCAGGAAGGTTGAACTCCTGATATGATCGGTAATCAGACGGATGGATACATCGTCGTCCTCGTTCGTCTGATAAGTCTTTCCGCAAAGCTCGCAGATGCGGTCGCGGATTGCACGCATCGTATCGATGTCGAATACGGAATCCACATCCTGCACAACAACGGCAAGACGCTCAAGGCCCATACCGGTATCGATGTTCTTGTTCGCAAGTTCGGTATAACCGCCCTTGCCGTCACCGTCAAACTGCGTGAATACGTTGTTCCAAACTTCCATGAACCGGTCGCAGTCGCAGCCGACCTTGCAGTCCGGCTTGCCGCAGCCGTACTTCAGTCCGCGGTCGTAATAAATCTCGGAACAGGGACCGCACGGACCTGCGCCGTGCTCCCAGAAGTTGTCGCACTCGCCCGTTACCGGATCGCGGTAGAAACGGGTAATCTTCTCGGCGGGAACGCCGATTTCCTTTGTCCAGATATCAAACGCCTCGTCATCCTCGCCGTAGATCGACGGATACAGACGCTCCGGGTCCATTCCGATAACCTTCGTCAGGAATTCCCAGCTCCAGGCAATTGCTTCATGCTTGAAGTAATCTCCGAACGAGAAGTTTCCGAGCATTTCGAAAAATGTGAGGTGTCTTGCGGTCTTGCCGACATTGTCGATATCGCCGGTACGTACGCACTTCTGGCATGTCGTAACACGTTTCTTGGGCGGCACTTCAAGGCCCGTGAAGTAAGGCTTTAAAGGAGCCATTCCCGCGTTGATCAGAAGAAGGCTCTTGTCATTTTTCGGAACAAGCGAAAAACTGTTCATCTTGAGATGATCCTTGGATTCGAAAAAATCCAGATACATCTTTCTGAGTTCGTTTACACCGTAAGGTTTCATAGCGTTTATTCCTCCGAGGTTTTACCATTCAAAAGCATTGATGGACGGATCCTGCATCGCTCCGTACCAGGCCGGCTTGCGTTCAAGTCCGCCGACTGCGAGCTTGAAGAGCACGGGCTTGTCGCCGCTCTTCCACGAATCGCCGTCCGTAAGTCCCCAGACGGTGATTGAATCGATATTGATCTCGCCGCTTTGTTTTGCCTGCTCCATATACTGGAATACAAGCTTATACTTTATGCTTTGCATCGTATCGGCATATTCGGTATTCGACTGTTCAATGTCGAGCTCCGTTATCTGAATCTTATAACCGGCTGCCGAAAACTTCTTGGCAACCTTATATACGTCGTTCTGGACGTTCTGTCCCGAAGACAGATGACACTGCATTCCGATGCCGTCGATATTGCCTGCAGCCTGAATCGGCGCAAGCGCGTCGAGAATCTCTTTCGTCTTCTCGTAGCAGTTGTAATCGTTATAATAGAGGTCCGCCGTACCGTCGGAATACTTTCTTGCATATTCGAACGCATACTGAATGAAATCCGGACCGATTGTCTCATACCAGAGATTGTTCGTCTTACGGATTGCGTGCTCGTCGCCGGTTCCTTTGTCAATGCCTTCGTTGACAACGTCCCATGCATAGATGACGCCCGGATAATTGGTCTGGCAGTATTCCATGACCTGACGGATGTAGCTCTCAAGCCGCTTTAACATGACTTCTCTTGAGCAAAGCGGGCTGTTGTCGCCATAATCCTCGGTAAAGAACCACTTCGGTGTCTGGGAATACCAGCAAAGCGTATGGCCGCGCACAGAAAAGCCGTTCGCAACCGCAAATTCCATACCGTTCTTGATCGCGCCGAACGCAAGCACCGGCTCGGTATTCGTATCCGGATAACCCGCAACGGTTGCGGCCCGGTCAAGCAAAGAATCCGGTTTCATTTCGTTTCCGAATGTGAAGCTGTTGAATTCCTGCTTCACGACATCCATCTGCTCGGCCTTCAGAAACGTGGTACGCGCCAAAGCTACACCGACTTTAAAGGTTCCTTCGTAGCGGTCCTTCAGGTGCTTGTCCGCCCATTCCGCTTTCAGGTCGGGCGTCGGCGAAGGCGTCGGCTCCTCGGTAGGGGTAGGCGTTACTTCTTCGGTCGGCTCAGCAGTCGGCGTTGCCGCATTGCTGCCGCTCTTCTTTCCGCATGCGGAAAATGTCATGGCAGCGATCAAAAGAATCGCCGTCAGCATGGAAAATCTGCGTTTCATAATATCTCCTTTTAGCAATCCTGTTTTACAGAAAAAACCGGATTCAAAGAATCCGGTTTGGGGAAGCAGCTTGTGGGGGAATCGAACCCCCGTTTCCGCCGTGAGAGGGCGGCGTCTTGACCGCTTGACCAACAAGCCAAATGCTGCATAACGAATGATACCA
>JAGAES010000058.1 GCA_017613055.1 Lachnospiraceae bacterium
AACCGAAGGAGGTACGGTGCCATAAACCGAATTAGGGTTCTCACTTTTCTTCTTTACATAACATAAGACGCCGTTCCCGGGTCCGGGGCGGCGCCTTTTGTTGTGTCACATTTACCGTAAAAGAAAATGACATTTACCTGTTAAATGATATTGACATTTTGGCAAAACAGTGATAAACTTGTTCCCAATAGGGGTTTCCCCGAAGAAACGGGTTTACATTTTATGTTGGGAGGTTTAGTATGAGTACGCGATGTTTACGCAGTTTGTTGGGGCTTGTGGTTCTGATTGCAGTAATTATGCTTGCCGGATGCGGCTCGGGAGATAAGAAACCGACTCCTACGCCGACGCTTCCGCCGGAGCCGACGGGAGAGATTACGGATGATCCGACGGACGATCCGGGCGATATCGACGATCCCGACGTGACCGCGACGCCGACGCCGACCGATTATCCGAAGCGAGAAGAAGTTACCTACGGCGAGATTGAGAAAATTTACCCGCTGTATGAAACAGCATATGATTTCGGGAAGAAGCACGGCGTTACTTTCTATATTGCCGATCTGGTTCCGGATTACGTGCTTACCACCATGGAAGCCGAGCAGCAGACGGATTACTTCCGCATCTATAAGACGCTCAACCTGCTCGACAAATGTCTGGACCTCTATCCGGACGGCTTCTTCGAAAGCAATGACGGCGAAGAAAACATGGCAATTTATATTGTTTCGCATGCGCCGGGCTTCTACTCGATTGCGCTCGGATGGGGCTACGACGATAACGGCGACGTCTGGGAAGGATTCTTTGTCCAGGCCGACGAGGAAGAAATGTGGGATGAGTACGATTTCCGTTTCCATTATGTTGTTTCCTGGTATCTGAACGAAGCGCTTGATTACTACGAAGATTACTTTGACGAGCCCGGTCCGTACAGCACGGAGAAATGGCTTTCCTTTATGCCGAAGGACTTTGCGTACCTGAACGATTACGATAATTTCGACAAGATCGACGCATACGGCGAGAAATTCTATCCGGAATACCTCCGCTATTATTCTGCTGTCATCGACGAGGATTGTGACCGCAGCTACACATTTGCGGACCTGCTTTGGTGCACGCAGAACGATACCTGCCCGGAGCTCAGTAAGACGTATCTGAAGAAAATGGGATATCTGATTGAGTGCTACCGGAAGATTTATGAGTTTGATGTGAAACCGTGGCCGTCCGAGACCTCGTGGGAGGCGACATACAGGAAGCTCTGTGAGAAAGCAGGCGTGGAGCCCGGATATAAATAAACAATCAGAAGGGAACAGAAGGAATGAATAACACCGGCTGGGAAGAATTACAAAGAGAACAGAACGGAATCCGGATTCTGGCGTTATGTACGGGAGGGTTTATTCTGTTTGGATTTATCCTGTTCTTCTGGCAGGCCATGAGTTTCCGGATGCCTTTATTCGGCGTTCTGTTCATTATCATGGGATTTGTCTTCGGCATCCTTGTGTGGAAACGCTATACGGGTTTTAAAAGCCTTTACAAAACACTCGTCGTGAACAAAGCGGCAGAGGGGCTTTTTGACCGGTACATCTACGATCCGAACGCAGGGTTTTCTTCTGACGAAATCCGCGCGACCGGAATCATGGCGATGGGAAACCGCTATAAGAGCGAGGATACCGTAGAGGGCATCTATAAGGGCGTGACGTTCCGCCGCGCCGACATCTATATTGCGCAGCACACGTCGAACGGCAAGAGCAGCCATACGACGATATATATTCAGGGCACCTGGATTGAATTCGATTACAACAAGTCCTTCAACACCGACCTGCAGATTCTGTCGAAGGATTTCTCATTCTCGAATAAGAAATCGAGCCGCCTGTTTACCCGCGCCGCGGAGCGCAGACATGCGTTTCAGACGGAGAGTGAAGAGTTCAACCGGCTGTTCACCTGCACCTGTCAGGATGAGAACGAAGCCTTCTATCTGCTGACGCCGCGGCTTATGCAGATGCTTCAGCTTTTAAAGACCGAGATCGGGCGTCCGTTCATGCTCGGTTTCGTGAACAACCGGCTGCACTTTGTTATCAGCTCGCACGCGGACCATATGGAGCCTTCCGTATTCGGTTCTTTGGATTTCAAGGTCGAGGTGGAGCAGGTAAGAAGAGAACTCATGATTATCCGAAACGTCATCGATTCGCTTGCGATGGACCGCAGACTGTTCGAGTAAGGCGGTGCGTGCGTGAGTTTTCATTTGGATAAAAAACGGATTATCCGCTGCTTCCTGGCGGTATTCGGGATGGGCTTTTTTCTGTCCTTCCTGATTCTCTGTAACCTCGGAACCGACCCGTATACGTTCATGAACCTTTCGGTCGCCGACCGGATCGGGTTAAGCTTCGGCACTTGGCAGCTGATCATCAATATCGTGATGCTTGCAATCGTGTTCCGCTTCAAGCGTTCACTGATCGGGTTCGGAACAATCTTTAATATGGTGCTGGTCGGTTACTATGCGGACTTCTTTGACTGGCTGTGGCGGAAGGTGATCCCGGCGAAGGCGTTCACTGCGCCGGTAAGCCTCTGGTGCATCTTTCTGGTTGCGTTACTGGGCTTTATCCTGAGCGTAGCGATATACATTAACGTCGACATGGGCGTATCGCCTTACGACGGGCTTCCGGTCATCCTGACCGAGAAGATTACGGCGAAGTTTCCGAAGATTCCGCCGATGGTCATCCGAATCGCGTGGGACGCGTCGGCAATCCTTGTCGGTATCCTCGCGGGAGGCGAGCCGATTATCGGAATTATCCTGATGGCGCTTTTCTTAGGACCTGCCATCACATTTGTCAGAAAGCTGATGTATCCCGAAAAGAAGAGATAGGGTTCCTGTTTCACGGGCCGTGCAGTCTGCACGGCCCGCTTTTTATATAAATGCCACTGTCTTTTTTCTTCCGGATGTGGTATGATTAAGTATCACCCCGGTGCGCCCCGGAGAAGGAGACCACACATGGAAGAGAATACGATTAAGAAACTGACGATATTACACTCGAACGACCTGCACGGGGACTTTCTGCCGAAGGAAACGGACGGTAAGGAAACCGGCGGACTCAGCAGGCTTGCAGGCTATGTGAATAAAATCCGCGCCGAGCGGGAAAACGTCATCTATGCGATTGCAGGAGACATGTTCCGCGGCTCGGTTATCGACTCGGAGTATCAGGGACTGTCAACAATCGATTTGATGAACAACCTGAATCCCGACGTTGCGACAATCGGCAACCACGAGGTGGACTACGGGTTTGCGCACCTCCTCTTCCTCGAGAAATGCGCGAAGTTCCCGATTGTCAACGCGAACCTTTTCATCACGATGAACAACGCCCGCGTCTTCACGCCGTACATTAACTTAGAAGTCGGCGGCATGCGCATCATGTTCATCGGAATCCTCACCGAAGAGGTGCTTGCCTCTACGAAAAATGAAAAGATTATCGGCACATTTATCGACCTCGAATCGGCAGCGAAAGAAGTCGGAATCATATGCGACAACTACCGCACGGTACGGACCGACATGACGATTCTTCTGACACACATCGGCTATGAGAACGATCTGAAGCTTGCACAGATGCTTGATCCCGACTGGGGCGTTGATATTATCATCGGCGGTCACTCGCATACGTTTATGGACAAAGCGGAAGTCGTGAACGGCATTCCGATTGTGCAGGCGGGGACCGGCACGGGTATCATCGGCCGGTTTGACATTCAATATGACACCGGGAAGAAAGAGATTGCCGACCTTAAGTGGAAGTGTGTCGAGATCAACGAAGACACCGCCCCAAAGGACGAAATCATGGAGGAACTGATTGACAGCTACCGCACGCAGACCGACAGCAAGTACAAACGCGTCGTGACACGCTGGGCGCGGAAACTGACGCACCCCTGCCGCGAGCAGGAGACCGAGATGGGCAACCTCTACGCGGACATTATGGCGTGGGAGGCGAGCTACGATGTCATGCTGTTCGGTTCGGGAAGCATCCGCAAGAAGGAACTCGGCCCGGTCATCGAATACCAGGACATGGTTGAGAACACGCCGTTCGACGATCCGCTTTACATGGTGGAAGTCACCGGCGCGCAGATCCGCCGGATCTTCAAGCATCTGTTCCGCGATGAAGCATGGGTCGGCGAGACCGAGTTTTACCAGATTTCCTCGGCGCTCCGCGTAACGTACCGGAAGTCGACGCATACGATTGAAGCGTTCACATTTAACGGCGCGGAAATCACCGACGACATGCGCATTAAGCTCGGCATTCAGGCTTATCACTTCAATAACTTTGATGACTTCTTCGGCATTCCGCTTGAGGAGGTCAAGGCGAACATGAAGCCGCGTGTCGTTGCGACTTCGGTCAACAACATTATCGAAGAGTACTTCGCGACCAACAACGGGCTTGACGCGAAGGTGGACGGAAGAATCACGATTTTAGAGTAATCACAAATGCCGGCGGGATGCCTCGCCGGCTTTTTCATTTGTGCGAAAAAAGTTCTGCTCTCACGCATCATAGTCAGTGAGGAGGTTAAGAAAATGTCGACAGAGAATAATCAACTCACCATCTGGATCCGCAACATGAAAACGAGCCG
>JAGAES010000059.1 GCA_017613055.1 Lachnospiraceae bacterium
ACTTGGCGGCGTGCGAACCGACTGAATCCGGAAATCGTGGGTTTTGGTCGGCTTGAAAACCGACTGAAACAGAGAATTGAAGAAATAGTGGGTACGTTCAGCGGTGGAAAAACCGACTGAATTTAAAAACCGACGAATTCAGTCGGATAAAAATCCGACCAAATTCGGGAAAAGGAGAAACAGTGGGTACGCGCCGACCGACTGAATTCAGAAAAGGCAAATTCAGTCGGAAAAATAACCGACCAAAACAGGAAAATGAAGAAACAGTGGGTTTATCCGGGGAAAAACGTACCGACTGAATTCAAAAAAGGCAGATTCAGTCGGATAAAAAACCGACTAAATTCGGGAAAAGGAAAAACAGTGGGTTCGCGCCGACCGACTGAATTCAAAAAAAGCAGATTCAGTCGGAAAAATAACCGACCAAAACAGGAAAATGAAGAAACAGTGGGTTTATCAGGGGAAAAAGAAGAAACAGTCGGTTCGCCCGGAAGAGGGAAGACTGTTGTTACATGAATCGGAAACTCTTAACCCGATTAAAAAAGGCTGCCGCATCATGCGACAGCCTTTTTTATGTCCGGAGACAAGCTTACTGAATCGAGTTGATTTCGGTCTGCGAGTAGACGGAGATGCCGTTCTCGTTGAAAATCTTAAGACCGGTCTCACGGTCGGAGAGGCGGAATATGATCAGTGCGTTGTTGCCTTCGCTGTAGTTGAAGGAGTAAAGGTACTCGATTGAGATGCCGGCGTTGTCGAGCAGGCAGAGAATCTTATTCAGTCCGCCGGGCTCGTTCGGAACGCGCGCGCAGATGACGTGATTCTTGCGTGCGGAGTAGCCGTTCTCTTTCAGAAGGGCAAGTGCGCGGTCGTTGTCGCGCTCGCGGACGATGAAACGGACCAGTCCGAAACCGGAGGTGTCCGCAATCGACATCGCAAGGATGTCAATATCGTTGTCGGCAAGCAGCGTAGTCATCTTGGAAAGAGTTCCTTTGATGTTCTCTAGAAAAACCGTAATCTGGTGAATATACATGGTGTTACCTCCTTTTGATGAATCGGTTATGCCCTCCGCCGGCCGGCAGAGGACCCGGAATATTATGCATTCTTTGGGCCGGCAAATGCGACCCCGATAATTAAGCGTTAGTCAGGTTTCTGCGGTCAATGACACGCTTTGCCTTGCCCTCGGAACGAGGCAGCGACTTCGGTGCCACAAGCGTGATTTTGGCGGCAATTCCGACAACCGACTTAATCCGTTCCGCAATTGTGTTCTTAAGGTCTTCGATGTCGCTGACCTTATCGGTGAACATCTCTTCGGAGAGCTCAACCTGAACCTCGAGTTTGTCGGTGGAGTTCACGCGGTCCACAATCAGGCAGTAGAACGGAGCAACGCCTTCAAGGCCGACAAGACAGGTCTCAATCTGGCTCGGGAATACGTTGACGCCGCGAATGACAAGCATGTCATCGGTACGGCCGGTCAGACGGCTGATCCGGTGGAAGGTACGTCCGCAAGCGCACGGCTCCTCGATAATGGAGCAGATGTCGTGTGTCCGGTAACGGATCATCGGCATTCCGGTCTTCGTGATGGTTGTGAAGACAAGTTCGCCTTTTTCGCCGTTCGGCAGAGGTTCGCCGGTCTCAGGATTGATAATCTCAACGATTACATGGTCTTCGTTTACGTGCATGCCGTGCTTTTCAAGGCACTCAAATGCGACGCCGGGGCCGCCGATTTCGGTCAGGCCGTAGATATCGCACGCATCGAAATCGAAGAGTTCCTCGAGGTGCTGACGCATCTCCTCGGTCCACGGCTCCGCGCCGAAGACGCCGGACTTCAGCTTTACCTTGTCAAGAAGGCCTGCTTCCTTGAGGGTCTCGCCGAGGTAGGTCGCGTAGGAAGGCGTGCAGCAGAGCATCGTTGCGCCGAGCTCGGTCATCATCATCATCTGCCGCTGCGTATTGCCTGCGGACATCGGGATAACGGTTGCACCGATTGCGGATGCGCCGTAGTGTGCGCCGAGGCCGCCGGTGAAGAGACCGTAGCCGTAGCATACCTGAATGACGTCGTCCGCGTCTCCGCCTGCGGCGGTAAGCGAGCGGGCAACCATCTCGGTCCAGACATCGATGTCATTTTGCGTATAGCCCGTGACAATCGGCTTGCCGGTCGTTCCCGAAGAACCCTGAATCCGCACGATGTCGGTCAGTTTCGCGGCGAGCAGTCCGTAAGGGAATTCGTCGCGGAGGTCGGTCTTCTCGGTGAACGGAAGCTTCCGAAGGTCGTCAACGGTCTTAATGTCCTCGGGTTTTACACCCATCGCATCCATCCGCGCACGATAGAGCGGCACATTTTCGTACTCGAGTTTCACCGTCTCGCGAAGTCGTTCGTTTTGGAGCTCCCGAAGCTTGCTTCTTTCCATGCATTCGATGGCGGGACTCCAGATTTTGTGGATTTTTTCCTGTCTCATAAGAACCTCCCGGGTAATAAAATAGTTTTTTCCCTGAGGACGAGTAAAAAAATAGCCCATCCTCTTCGTAGAGGACGAGCGATTGACCCGTGGTACCACCTCAATTCAGTATGCATAAGCACACCCTCATTCGGGTACGGAAAATATACCCTATCGCGATAACGGACGCACCCGGCGATGCCTACTTAGCGAAGCTGTTCAACACGCTGCTCTCGGGAGGAATTCGGAAGGTCTTCGATGCCGGCTTACACCAAACCCGGCTCGCTGTGAGGGAAAACTTGTTTCGTACTGGTTCCCGGTCGTTGCATTTGTGAAAAATATATCCCATCATTCCTGCAATGTCAAGAACTTTTTTTCGTAAAATGCCAAGAATTCCGTCAGAGGCCCGGAAAGAAGGGGCGGGAGCGGTCACATTTTCCGGCACAGACAGGAATTGCTTGCCTGCCGCATGCATCCGTATTATAATTTATTCATCCACCGAAAGGAGAAGGAACATGAAGAAGATTCTTGCTTTGTTACTGACGGTTGTGCTCTGCGCGGGGTTACTTGCCGCGTGCGGAGATCAGGAAGAGAGCAAAAAAGGCTCGAAGCGGAACACCGAAGGGAAGGGTACTCCCACGGTTACATCGGGTCCGGACGACACGCCGACGCCCGACATCTCGACTACGCCGGATGTAACTCCGACTCCCACGCCGGATCCGAGGAGAAAGCTTACGGAAGTGAAGGACCGCAGCGGAGCATTTTCCCTGGCGCTTCCTTCCGATGCGGATATTCAGCAGGAGGACGGTCTGATCATAATGGAGACCGACGACTGTTATCTCGAGGCTTATTATCTGCTCGACGGCTTCACGGGAACGATTTACGATCTCAACGATTTCGAGGAGATGATTCCGAGCGAGAACACGTTGATTGATGCGCTCGACGTCTGTTACTATGATATGAAGGGCGCGGTGCAGCGCGAGAAAGTGAACGGCAAGGACTGCCTGATCGGGCCTGCGTCCGACGCGGATGTTTTTACCGAATCGGGAATTGCCACGAAGTACTCCCGGTTCTATGTTTATGACTGCCAGGATGAGTACGGCATTATCGTTGTATGGTATTATCTGAAGGATGTCACCTACAGTGAGATGACCGACGCGGACTGGGACAGAGACGCGTTCTATATCGAATGTGCGGAAAGCCTTGCGCAGTATCATTCGCCGCTTTCCTATAAACTGCGCCGCGAAGTGCATTATCTTGACGACGGCTCGACGGTGGATTTCCTCGCAAAAGACGGTTCCATCAAAGAAATCGAGACAGAGGTAGGCGGCGGCCTGTCGCTTAAGCCGTACGGCACGCAGAACGTCCAGTTCTTCTTCCAGCATATCGAAAAATACTACACGGACGCGCAGTATGATACGACATACGATGTGTACTACGCGATGAAGGATGCGTACGGCGCTTATCTGACCATTGACGATCCGGAAGAGGACCTTGGGAACGTGTTCTTTATGATGTACGGCAACGTGGACGGGATTGACTGCGAGTTCCATTGTTATTGCGCCTACGGTTCGTACGACGATTACTGGATCTTTATGATGCGCCGGCCCGAGGGACAGGAGGATAAAGGCGAAGAACAGCTCTTCTATTCGATTCTCTGGTCCTTCCGAGACATTTATATGTACAAGTACAGGTAAGACGGGAAGAAACGTTTATGAAAGCATGGCTCAGCCGGATTGCCTCGGCGCTTCTGACAATCGGATGGATGATGATAATCTTCGGGTTCTCGGGACAGAATTCGGAAGAGTCGGAGGGGCTTTCCGACCGGATTGTGGACTGGTTTCTTTCGCTCGTATCGAAGGGCGAAGCGTCGGAAGAGGTGCGCGGCGCGCTCACGCTGATTGTCCGGAAGGGCGCGCATATGACGGAGTTCGCAATCCTTGCGCTTTTGCTTCTGTGGGCGGTTGTTTCCTGGACGAAGCTGCGGGGCGGAAAAGCACTTATTACGGCGTTCATAATTGCCGTTTTGTTCGCCTCAACCGACGAATTCCACCAGACGTTCGTCGACGGCCGTTCGGGCCGTTTCAGCGACGTTTTGATTGACGCGTCCGGCGCCGCAATCGGTCTTTTCCTGTGCGCTCTTTTACTGCGCCGCAAAAAAGCAGACGAAGAGTCGTCGGACAATTCGGCGAATTTGGAAAATTAAACTAAAAACTCGGCATTTTCCGCGGACTTTTTGGAAATGTTTCCGAGAAATGGGACGCGCCCCCATGCATCGTTCGGCAAAAGGTAGAAAATGACCACAACATATTGTATTTGCGGCATTTTTTGGTATGATGCTATTGTTGAGAATAGTAAGCGGCGCGTGACGCTGATTCACCAAACGGAGGAAAAATCAATTATGGCTACTAAGAAGGTTACTGAGAAGGCTGCCGAAGTTGCAGCAAAGGTTGCGGAAGTTAAGAAGTCTGAGCCCGTTAAGAAGGTTGAAGAGAAGGTTGTTGAGCCTGTTAAGAAGGCTGTTAAGAAGGCTGCTGCTCCTGCTAAGAAGGCTGCTGCTCCTGCAAAGAAGGTTGCAGAAAAGGCTGCTGAGAAGGCTAAGACCGTTGCCAAGAAGACGGTTGCTAAGGTTGCCGAGAAGAAGGAAGCTGCTGCCAAGGCCGCTGTAGTTCTTCAGTTCGCAGGCAAGGAAATCAACACCGAAGAGATTGTTAAGGCTGCCAAGAAGGCTTATGCCGAGGGCAACAAGGCTGCCGTTAAGAACATCACGGTTTATGTTAAGCCCGAGGACAATGCGGCTTACTACGTAGTAAACGGCGACGTTACCGGTAAGATTGATCTGTAAACCCCATAAAAAGAGATAGTTTTCGGGCAGGACGCGCGATTGTTGCGCGTCCTGTTTTTGTGTCATTTTGCGCAGAAAAACAGGCGTGTTCACAGAGATTTCAAGGCCCCGAAATCTTGACAGAAAGGGGGGGCTGTGATACATTTAGGAGTGGATGCAGTATACTTTTGGGAGGCTTTGATGAGAAAGATTGTTCTGTCGATTCAGGTGGCGAATACGGCCGGTGTGCTTGCCCGTACATCGGGGCTGTTCTCGCGCCGGGGGTACAACATCGCCAGCCTTTCCGTCGGCGAGACGGAGGATCCGAGCATCAGCCGCATGACGGTTGTTGCAAGCGGCGAGGAGGAGACCCTGAGCCAGATCGTCAAGCAGCTTTTGAAACTGGAGGACGTGATTTCGGTCGAGGAACTCGTTCCGGACCGGTCCGTCTGCTGTGAACTGTTGCTCCTGAAGGTTGCGACTGCGGACGCGGAGAAGCGCAAGGAAGCGCTTGCCATCGCGGAGCAGACCGACGCCAAGGTAGTTGACGTCTCCCCGGAGACGATGATGCTTCGGCTCACCGGCGAACCCGCCAAGGTGGATGCCTTCATAGACGGCTTCTCGGATTTCAAAATACTGGAACTGGTTCGCACCGGTCTGACCGGACTGTCCCGTTCCGTGCAGTAAAAGAGCGAAAGGAGAAGTGTTTTTATGTTCAAGGAATTCAAGAAATTCATTATGCGCGGCAACATGATCGATCTTGCCGTAGGTATGATCATCGGCGCTTCATTCAGCGCGATTATCACCTCACTTGTTAACAACATTCTGATGCCCGTCATCGGCGTTCTGACCGGCGGCAAGGCAAACTTCACCGATGCTTTCATCGTATTGAATGAAGTTAAGGATGAATTGGGAAATAAACTACCCTGTCCGGCAACGCTTGATGAAGCGGAGGCGGCAGGCTTTATCTGCCTCGGCTACGGCGCATTCATCACCGCGCTCATCAGCTTCCTGCTTGTTGCCATCTGCCTGTTCTTCGTAATCAAGGCATTCAACAAGGCACAGAGCCTCACGAAGAAGGAAGAAGCTCCCGCAGCTCCGACCACGAAGGTTTGCCCTTTCTGCAAATCCGAGATCAGCATCGAGGCAACCCGTTGCCCGCATTGCACGTCTGAACTTCCCAAAGAAGAGTAATCAGGATCCTATATGAAGAAGAAACTGCAAATTCCCATATTGTTGCTTTTACTTGCCGCCGTCAGTGCGGCCTTATGGTATTGCGTTTCCGAAACCAAAAAGTATTCCGAACGAGCCGGAGCCGCCGATGCGACGCCGGCTCTTATCAGTGATACGCCTACGCCGGTGAACACGTCCGAAGTGACGCCGACCGACACGCCGACTCCGGAGCCGAGCGACACGCCGACTCCCGAGCCGAGCGATACACCGACGCCGGAACCGACCGACACACCGACACCCGAACCGACCGAAACGCCCACTCCGGAACCTACCGTAACGCCTACACCGACGAAGGCTCCGACGAAAGCGCCGACGCCGACACCGACCAAGGCGCCTTCGTACACCTACAAGGATCTTGACACAACGCTCTATGTCATAGATACGGTAAATGTGAGAACGCTCCCGTCAACGAACGGAAACATTATCGGGCAGTTCCCGACCGGAACGGCGGTACACGTGACCGGGCAGTGTAACGAAACCAAATGGTACCGCGTCGATTACAACGGGCAGACCGGCTACTGTGCGAACAATTATCTTACCGCCACACCGACGGCTACGCCGACGCCTTCACCTACGCCGTCTCCGTCCCCGTCTCCGTCTCCCTCGCCGTCTCCTGTGCCGAACCAGACGCCCGGGTACACCTTCACGGACCTTGACGTAACGCTCTATGTCGTGGATACGGTAAATGTGAGGACGCTTCCGTCAACGAAGGGCGAAATAATCGGTCAGTTCCCGACCGCGACCGCGGTACACGTGACCGGACAGTGTAAGGAAACCATGTGGTACCGCGTCGATTACAATGGGCAGACCGGGTACTGCGCGAACAACTATCTGACCGTGACAAAGCCGGGCGAGAGCTCTATGATTTCCCGCTCCGCCACCGAGGAGGATATGCTGACGGCACTGATCTTCTCAGAAGCAGGCGACACCTATATTGCGCAGCTGTGTACGGGACAGGTGGTGAAGAACCGCATGTACAGCGGCGGCGGATCGATGTACGATGTCATCTATGCCGCGAACCAGTTCTCGGTGACCTACCCGAGAAATGCGGAGTGTTCCTTCACCACAGCTTACAACAACTGGGTGAACAAGAGCTATCAGAAGGGCGGCTGGTACGAGACGAAGATGTTAAGCTCGAACCGCGCGGCTAAGCAGATTCTCGCGGGTGACCTCACCTGGGGCGAGGTGTACGATTCCGGGCAGGTCAGCGAGTACGCAAAAGGCGCGGATGCGCACGACCGGAGCTCGCGTTTCTCCTACATGTACTTCCGCGTGCACTCCAATTCGGAGTCCGGCCAGGCATTTGCCAACGCCGTGAAGGAGTACTTCATTATCGGGAACACGATTTTCAACGCGGGATATTGACGAAGTATCGGTTTTTTCTTGCATTTGCGAAGGCAGATGTGATACAATCGAAGTGGATTTCACGTAATCGCATATTTTGTGCTTTTATGCGTGAGAAAAGCTCCGTATAACATACATATTGGAGGTCTGCAATGAAACATTTCAGAAAGATTATGGCATTTGTTACAGCACTGGCGCTGCTTATCTCGATTCTGCCCGCCGGCGCATTGGC
>JAGAES010000060.1 GCA_017613055.1 Lachnospiraceae bacterium
ACAGGCCGCTGCCTGCGGAAACCGTCCGTGAGGTGTAAACGACGTCATCCTCTTCGATATAATATGCGGTAATAACGGTGGAACCTTCGAGAACATACTGGAACGTTACATAGCAAACCTTGCCTGCATCGAGAGCGGTCTGCAGTTTCTCTCTTGACGCATCATCCATGTCCTTTAAGAAGGAGATGTCGGTGCCGGGCTCAATCCGGTATACGACGGTCTGCGTAATGGTACCGCGGATTGCCATCGTCGTATTGGGCGTTACGACATCGTAGGAGGAGTCTTTGGAAAGCTTGTTCTTAATCTCCGTGAGCATGCTTCCCTGCTCGATGTAGATGATGGTTTTGCTGTCTTTGGCGGTTCCCGCTGCCTGGAGGGAAATCTTCGAATTCTCATCCAGATAGACGAATTTGTCGCCGTCCAGCTTCAGCCGGGCATACCCGCCCGCGGGAACGCTCATCGCGTCGCCCGAGCGAAGCTTCATCTGCGGGTAGGCATCGTAGCTGTTTCCGTCACGGGTCACGCTGACCTTGCCCTCCACCTCGACAACGATGATGGAGCGGTAGGCCTTGTTGCGTCCGCCGAGAATCAGGATCAGCGCAACGACCACGGCAACCACGCCTGCGCCCGCGCCACCGAAGATCATCCATTTCTTCATGCGTTCGTACCTCCGTCTTTTTCATGAATGTACTGCGTAAAATGTGACACCAGCTCGCCGTCCAGCTTGCCTTCCCCTACCATTGAGGAGAGAATCGCAAGCGCCTTGTCACGCGGGACGGCTTTCTTGTACGGCCGGTCATCGGCCGTTAAGGAATCGTAAATATCCGCAATCGTCATAATCCGGACCTCAAGCGGAAGATCTTCCGCCTTGGCGCCGTTCGGGTAACCGGTTCCGTCCAGGTACTCGTGGTGGGCGGCTGCTAAACTCCGGACATCCTTGAAATCGTCCATGAACGTGATCTTCGAAAGAATCCGGTCCGTATAGACGACGTGCATTTCGATGATCTTCCGTTCCTCCGCAGTGAGAGTGCCCTTCACGATCATCATCTCGTGCAGTTCCTCATCGGTCAGGAATTCAACCGTCTCACCGCTCTCGCGGTCGGTCACCGTGAAGCTCTTAAGCGCCTGTATGGCGTTTCTTTTCTCTTCATCGAGAAAACCTGCGGTGTTGCACGTCCGGATCAATTCACGGCCGTTTTGGAACGTCTCAAGGCGTTTCTGCGCCTCTTCTTCGGTAACAATTCCCTCCAAACGCTCCATGCGAAGGAGTGCTTCCATATATTTCCACCGGTTTTCGATAATCGGAAGCCGGTAATCAAGCCGGTCGGGCTTGTTCATAATCTCAATCGGCGTGATGAGTTTGCCGACGTCGTGCACCATCGCGGCCATCTCAAGCTGCTCGCGGCGGCTCTCGGTAAGCGGAGCGCCGTCCTGTACCGCACCGGTCTTCATCAGATAGCGGAAGAACCCTTCGCAGTACTCGGCCACGTGGATGGAGTGGTTCGCGTTATACGGTGTCCTTTGGTCAATCGCGGTGGTGAGAGAAGAGACGAACGAGTATAACATTTCGCGCAGCTGCTGAACAAGAATCATGTTCGAAAGCGAGATGGCGGCTTCGGACGCAATCGAGAAGACGATGCGTTCGCTGTCCGCGGAGAACCCGACGATCTCGCCGGAAGCGTCGCTTGCGTTAATCAGCTGCAGCACGCCGATGACCTTGCCGTCGTGGTCGATCAGCGGAACGACAAGCATGGACTGCGTGTGGTACCCGGTAATGCTGTCATATTTCTTCGGGCCCTGCCAGTCAAACGAAGAGTCGTGGTAGACGTCCCCGATGTTGATTGTCTTCTTGTGAAGCGCGGAGTAGGAACACACCGAAAGGCCGTCCATCGGCACCGGCGGCATCGATTCAATCGGTTCGCCGTTTCCGCCGCGGTACACGTTCATCGTGTGATTCCGAAGAATCATGAATTCGAGCTTGTCATCCTTAAGAATGTAAAGCGTGCCGGCGTCGCAGCCGGAGATTTCCATACACTCGCTGATCAGCCGGTCGAGGAGTTTCGAGTAGCTCTTCTCCGCGGTGAGGCTGATGGCAATGTCCAGAATCCGTTGCAGGTCGTTCGTTATCTTCATAGTAATATCCCCTCACTTCTCAGGTAGCGGAGCGATTCCGCAAGACGGTCCATGCCGGAGACTTCAATCAGGATGGACGGATTGCATGTGAACAGGCGTTCATCCTTAAGAATCGACCAGTCAATCTTTCCGCTTCCGACCGGCAGATGCAGATCCTCCTGCCCGTCATTGTCATTGATGTGCATATGTTTTACATAGCCGTTAAGCGCTTCCGCCCAGTCGCTCTCGGAAACCTCCGAAAGGAACGCGTGCGCGATGTCGAGGCACGCGCCGAAATTCGGAATGTCCCGCATGCCCTCGGCAACCTTCTTGAGCAGCTCCGGCGTATCGTCGAACATGTTCTCAAAGTAGATGTTTACCAAAGGGTACTTCCGGCAAATGCCACGCCAGTATTCGATGTTCCGTTCCGTCCAGCGCTCCCGGTACACCTTCGATTTGAAATCCGAAAGGTAGTTGGTGTGGAAGACGACGCCTCGTGCGCCGAGTTCTTCGGCAATTTCGATGCTTTGCCTGACGCGGTAATCCGATGCGTTCTGAATCAGCGGATCGCTGCTCGAGACCGTGATGTCGAGAAATGCCCCGTGCACCGTGTCTTCGGACGTGTCGCGGCCGAGATTCTTATAAGTCCGGATGATCTCTTTCACCCGATCCTTATCTTCGAGAATGCGCGGGTTGAAGAACTCGTTGTACTCGAAACAAAGTCCCTGTTCCTCCGCTAACTGCGCCCAGGCTTCCGCCTTCTGATATTCGGGAATACACTCTAGAATCATAGTTTCACCCTGTAAACGAAAATCTTGTTGGATTTGCCCTTCAGAGGAATCTCGCCGACGTCCTCGGTTTCGATGCGTCCTTCGAGGCGTTTCTTGACTTCTTCGCTGATCAATATCTCGCCGGCCTTCGCGTTGCTTTCAAGACGCGAAGCCGTGTTGACCGTATCACCGATGGCCGTGTAGTCCATACGGAAGTTGCTGCCGATGTTACCGATAATCGCTTCGCCGCAGTTCACGCCGATGCCGTAGCTGACCTTCTTGCCGAAGCGTTCCATCAGCTTCTCGCCGAGCGCTTCGCTTGCCTTTGCGATATCGCATGCGGTCATGACCGCGCGGTACACGTAATCGTCGAGGTCGAACGGCGAATTGAATACCGCCATCGCGGCGTCGCCGATGAATTTGTCGAGCGTGCCTTTATTCTTAAAGATCGCGTCCGTAATTACGCCGAAGTACTCGTTCAGGATATCGACGACCTCTTCGGGAGAGAGGTTCTCGGACATTGTCGTGAAGCCCCGGATATCGACGAAGAGAACGGCGATGTCCTTATGCCGCCCGCCGAGATGCAGCTCGTAAGTGCCGGACCCGGCCACGTCGTCAACAATCTCGGGCGCAACGTACATGCGGAATGCGTGGTTGATTTTCTGACGTTCGTAACGCGCCGCGAGGTAATGGTAGACGACAACGCCGACCATCAGAAGCACGCACGTCATCAGCATATACAGAAGCATCACGTAGATGCCGTTTTTATAAAGAATCAGCGACGAAATGAAATGCACGGCAAGCGTGCCTGCGCAGAGGCACAGTCCTTTTAAGATGCTCGAACGGAGCAGCGCGAAGCACAGAAGTCCGCTGACGACCGCATAGATGAGTGCCATCACGAGTTTGTTCGCGTCGGTCTGCAGTCTTCCCTCGTAAACCGCCTCCATGATATTCGCGTGGATTTCCACTCCGTACATACGGGAGAGGTCGCTGTCATTTTTGATAAGTATTTTAAAATCGTCCTGAAGACCGGAGGCGTATGCACCGATCATGACGATGTTGTTGGCAAGGCTTTCGGGCTCTCCGTCCATCTCCAAAAGGTCGTACATCGAGATGCTGTCAAAGTCCCCGGGGCCCGACGTGTAGGAGAAGCGGTACTTGATATGTTCCTCTTTGGAATAGTCCTTGATTTCGATTGAATCGTACTCCGGATGCATGTTTTTGTAGTCCGGATGGGCGTCTACAAACTCAACGAATTTTTTGAGCGTTTTGACGGAAAAACTGTCATACCAAACATTTTCGTACCAAAGTCCGGTAATCGCGGTCGTGATGTAATCGTACCGGTCAGGCTCGCAGTTTACGAGTCCGCAGGAGACGACGCTTTGGAGCGCATCATAGGGAAATGTGATGGAATCGACCTGTGCCTCCAACTGATCCACGCCGGTCACATGCGTTGACCACATCGCGTTGATTCCGACCACGACGTTGTTGTATTTCGAAGCGGCTTCGACGAATGCGGCGTCGCCTTCCTCGTCCTTCGTACCGGTGAACATGATATCAAATGCGATGACCGCCGGGCGGTGTTCGCCGGAGTTCAGCTTATTCAGAAGTCTTGCATAAATCGCGCGGTCCCACGTGGACGGCTGTCCGTATGCCTGAATCGTTTTCTCGTCAATCCGGACAATACTGATCGGAAGCGTACTGACGGATTCGGTCTGATAAACGGTGTCGCTGAACTGCGTGTTCAGCGTGTTCAGTAAACGGTTCCGCCAGGTCACGATGAACACGAGAATTGCAACCAGAACCGATATTCCGATACAGACTTTGATACTCGGGGTAGGGCGCTTTCGACCGCGTGCCATAACATCTTCCTTTCTGAAACAAATTCTTTAGTAAATATACCATATTCGAGAATGTAAAATCAACCGCTTGGGACAGAAAAAGTAAATAATATTTCCGAAGATTTCAGAATCAGTTAAGAATTGCACAAGAGTTGCGTAAAGACTTTGCGTCTGTCCGGTGTTATGATGAGTGCGTAAACAGCCGGAGGGGGATGCGTTCCGGCGAAGAGCAAGAGAAACGAAAGAGGAGACAAAACGATGAATGAGAACAAGACAGGGATTGTAACCGCGAAGGATTTGTCCAAGACTTTTTCCAATGAGAGCGTGCAGCAGCACGTGTTAAAAAATTTAAATCTTACGATCTACCGCGGAGACTTCACGGTCATCATGGGAAACTCCGGATCCGGTAAGAGCACGCTTCTGTACGCGCTTTCCGGCATGGACCGTCCGTCCCTCGGAACGATCACGTATCATTTCGACGGCAAGGACGAGGAAATTTCCGGATACAGCAACGATAAGTTGGCAGTCTTCCGGCGTGACCATGCGGGATTCGTGTTCCAGCAGAACTACCTGAATGATTCGATGAGCGCGCTTGATAACGTGATGGTTTGCGGACTGTTAAAGGGAGGCGACCGGAAGAAACTCGCGGAACGCGCCAGGACATTGATGGAGCGCGTCGAGCTGCCCGAACAGGAGCAGCGCAAGTTTCCGCTTCAGCTGTCCGGCGGCCAGCAGCAACGCGTGGCGGTTGTCCGGGGCGTGATCAACCAGCCGGAGATTCTCTTCGCGGATGAGCCGACCGGAGCGCTTAATTCGCAGAACACCGAGAACGTCCTTGGTATTCTGTCCGAACTGAACGACGAAGGGCAGAGCATCGTCATGGTAACGCATACGGTGAAGGCGGCCGAGCGCGGCAACCGGATTCTGTACCTTGCGGACGGCGTCATCACAGCAGAAATCGACCTCGGACCTTATGTCGGCGATTACCGCGACGAGAAGAACCCGAACCTTGCCGCTGCGAAGGAACGCCACGCGAAACTGAAGAACTTCCTGCAGGAAATGGGGTGGTAGGATGTATAAACTTTTCTTCATTGCCCGTAATAATCTTAAGAAGCAGAAAGGCGACATGATCACATTTTTCGCGTTTACGCTTCTTGCGTCGTACCTGATCTTCCAATGCGCGAGCGCCCTTCTCGGAATGAGCAAGGTGCTTGAGAGCCGTTTTAAAGAAGTGAACGGCGCGCACGTGATGATACTCGGCGGTAACTCCGAGGAGGAGACCGAGGCCTGGACGAAGGCATTTACGGAAAATGCGAACGTCGTCGATTTTGAAACCGTCCCTTTCGTGAATATGTACGCGCAGTACAAAAACGCGAAGCAGGAGGATTTTGCGGAGTACAGCATCTGGGCGGAGCCTTACACGACCGTGTCCCGCTTCATGCAGATGGGGATTGATGCTTCGGCGCTCAAAGAGGATGACATTCTCGTTCCGTTTTTCTTAAAGAGCCGTTTTAAGGTCGGAGACACGATGGTGCTCCGGTTTGATAAAAACGAGTACCGGCTTCATGTGGCAGGCTACACGGAGAATCCGTATTTTTCGTCTTCCATTAACGTAACGGTGTATTACTGCTACCTCTCCGAGGCAATGCTGAACCGGATTACAACGGACAATCCGACGCGTGCCGGCTGGGGTACGGTGTACCGCGGAATTATCGATCAAAAGAAACTCGATGACGGACTTGAGACGATGACCGTGGAGAAGGAAGTCATCGAAAGCTATCAGAGCAGTATTCTCCCTTACGCGGAAGCTGACCCGGATAAGAATTACAGCTATGTGTCCAGCGTAAACTGGCATATGATGCGGGGTGGCGCGCAGTTCCTGCCGCAAGTCGTCATGGGCGTTGTGCTGATGTTCGGCGTGCTGATTCTTGTCATCGCATTTGTCATCATTTCGCACGGCGTGAAGAACTTCTTAGTCCGCAATATGAAAAACACCGGAATCCTTGAAGCTGCGGGCTACACGGCATCGATGCTCCGTTGGGCGCTTGTCTGCCAGATCGTGCTTGTGGCGGGAATCGGATCTTTGATCGGCGTCGGTCTCGGCGTAGCAACGAACAGCGCGTTCGGGGATATCGTGAGCGCAGTGCTCGGACTATCCTGGAACCAGCCGGTCCGGTGGGACGTGGCGGTTCTGACGATTTTCGGAATGGCTGCCGTAACATTTCTGCTTTCGATGTTCATCGGGCGCGTATATAAGAGGATTACGGTTCTCGACGCGCTCCGTGGCGGCATCAATACGCACAATTACCGGAAGAATTACGTTCCGCTTGATAAGAGCAGCCTGCCGCTTCCCGTGGCAATGTCCCTTAAGAGCACGTTCGGAAGCCTCCGGAACAGCATTCTTCTTGTGTTCATTACGGCCATCCTTGCCGTCGCGATGGCGTGCGGCTTCGGCATGTATGAAAGCTTCGGCGCACGTCCGGAATCCCTTATAAAGATCATGGGAATGGAAAGCGGCAAGGTTTACATGTCGAACGGGGATGTTTCCCTTGCGGACGAATACCGTAAGATTGAGGGCGTGACCAACGTACTTGTGCAGAAAGGCTTCGAGCCGACCGTAATCCACGGTGACAGGGAGAAATCCGCATATACTTACGTGGAGGACGATGTCAACCACCGCGAATACCTGATTCTTCTTGAGGGACGGGTTCCGGTTCATGACAATGAGATCCTGCTGACGAAGGTGCTTGCGGAAGATCTCGGCGTTTCCGTCGGGGACGTGGTAACGGTGAAGAACGGAACGAAGACCGCAGACTATATCGTCACCGGATTTGACCAGCGTATGGAGCGGATGGGACGCACCATGAACCTGACGATGGAAGGAGCGAAGAAACTGGTCGGAGAGTTCCCGCGGATGGACATTCTGATCTACGCGGACGATGACGTTTCCTTTGAAACGCTTGAAGAAAAGGTACGTGCGATTGCCGACGCGAACGGCGACACGGAGTATGTCATCGTGAACTCCGAGAAGAATATGGAAACCACGATGGGGACCGTCAGCAAAGCGCTTAAGATGGTATGTATCGTGATTGCAATCCTCACGATGCTTATTGTAATCTTTACGGAATCCTTGATAATCCGTGCCAAGATTACGAGAGAGTGGCGTGACATGGGCGTCAGCAAGGCACTCGGCGCGACAAGCGGCCAGCTGGTACTTCAGACGATGCTTTCGAACCTTCCGGCGGTCTTCCTCGGAAGCGTTCTCGGAACGGCGGTCTCCGGCATGGCAGGGGCAGCCCTCTGCAAATTCATCTTTTCCCTGTTCGGATTAAAGAAGATCTGTTTCGTTACTCCGTTCTGCTGGATTGTTCTGACGGTTGTCGGAATCGTCCTGATGGCAGCAGCGAGCTCGGCACTGATCGGTCTTCGCGTCCGCAGGATGAAGCCCGTCGAGATGATTACGGAAGAATAAAGCGGTCCGGTCCCGAGGCTTCGGGGGAGGTTTACAATATAAGGCGTTACATGACGGACCGGGCTCGGGATTCTTTCCGGGTCCGGTCTTTGATATGCAAAAAAACGCGAACGGGAATTGTGACGCGCCGGAAAATGTGATACAATGGTATAAATACCATTGAGAAGGGGACAACGCATGCATTATCAGTGCTTGATTGTGGACGATGAGGCCGAGCTCGCGAAGATGACGGCCGAATATTTTCAGATGTTCGACGTGGCGACGGCCTGCGTGGACGGCGCTGAGGCGTGCTATGCCTTCCTTCGGGACAATACGACGGAACTGATTCTTCTTGATATTAACCTCGGGGACGGCTCCGGATTCTCGGTATGCCGGAAGCTTCGCGAGGAGTACCGTCTGCCGATTCTTTTCATCAGTGCCCGTCAGAGCGATGACGACGTGCTCGCGGCACTCAGTATCGGAGGCGACGATTACATCAAAAAGCCGTACAGCCTGTCGGTATTGCTTGCAAAGGTAAAGGTGAACCTGCGGCGCGTCAGCGAGCTTAAGGAAGCGCAGAAGAAAGAGGCGGGTGCGCGGGAAGATGCATGCGGAAATGCCGGAGGCAACGGAAACAACGAAACCCAAAGCACACAGGGCGGCGGATGCCCCGGGCTCTCGTTAGATGCCGCTACAATGTCCGCGGTGCGGCGCGGCGTACGCGTTCCGCTTAAAGCGAAGGAGTATGCGCTTCTTGCGTGCCTTTACGAGCACCGCAATAAGATTGTGACGAAAGAGGAACTGTTTGACCAGGTCTGGGGCGATGCCTTCTACAGCGACGGGACGCTCAACGTGCATATCCGCAAGCTTCGCGAGAAGCTCGAGGACGACCCGAACGCGCCGGTATTGATCAAGACGGTATGGGGCACAGGATACATTCTCGAAACGGAAGGTTAAAACGTGAGAAAACTGCTGATAATCTACGGAATCCTGATGCTCGGCGCGCTTTTTGTGCTTTTGAAGATTTCTTCCGGAAGCACCTTCGAAAAGCGTGACATGGTTTCTTATAACGATACGCTTCATAAAGCGTACGCGGATTACACCGCGGGGCTTTCCGAAGCGGAAATTGAAAAGAAATACGGCTGCCAGCTGATTCTTTCTTCGAAGACGGATTCCGCGGAACTGACGAAGCTTTACTCGGAATACGCGCTGGTGCTTGATTTTGCGCCGGAAGGGGAGACCGTCGGAAAGATCGCCTGGAGCGACGTGAAGACGACGGAACAATCCGGAAAGAATACGTTCCGTGTTGCGGCGGTGATCATCTGGGCAATCTTCTGCGTGCTCGGACTGCTGCTTCTTCTGGCCGTCGATTACTACCTGCTTCGTCCGAACCGCGAGATGAAGGCTTATGCGGGCGAAATCGCGAAAGGGAACCTCGACGTGCCGCTTCCGATCCGCAGGAACAATCCGTTCGGAAATCTGACGGAAAGCTTCGACCTGATGCGCGAGGAACTCAGGAACTCAAAGGCGCGCGAGGCGGAAGCCGAGAAAGCGAAGAAAGAGCTTGTTGCGGAGCTCGCACACGACATCAAGACGCCGGTTGCGACGATCCGTGCGACCTGCGAAGTGCTTGAACTCAAGCAGCAGAGAAGGCTTGAGCAGCTTAAGAAGGAATCGGACGCCGCCGGCGTTAGACAGAACGCCGTCACCGGCAGGGTAAACACGGACGCCGTCGCCGAAGCGGAGGACGTTCTTTCGAAGACGCAGACAATCGCGCACAAGGCGGACACGATTGAAACGCTGATGGGAACGGTGTTCCAGGCAACGCTTGAGGAACTGGACCGGATCGAAGTAAATCCGGCCGAGGAGAGTTCGGAACTGATTGAAGAGTATTTCCGGAATCTCCGCAATTACGGCACGATTCTCCTTGAGAATCATATCCCTTCCTGCCTCGTTTACATGGACCGGCTCCGCATGGAGCAGGTAATCGACAACGTGGTCGGAAATTCGCGCAAATACGCGGACACCGATATCCACGTGCGGTTCTCGGAAACGGCCGGAAAAGGGAAAGACGGTGCCGACGTAACCTACATAAAAGTCCGGATCAAGGACGACGGACCGGGAGCGCCGGAAGACGAGCTCCCGCTTTTAACCAGTAAGTACTACAGAGGTAGTACAGCAAAGGACAAAGCCGGTTTCGGCATGGGTCTTTACCTCGTCCGCTCGTATATGGAAAAGCAGGGCGGCGGCGCGGAAGTATATAACGATGAGGGTTTTGTAGTCGAATTGTACCTGAAGAAGGTTTGACGGATTCTTCATTGTCCGTCGCTTCCGTATGTGACAGAATCAAACAAGTATCCGATTTACGCTGCGTGCAGAAAGGAGGTCGTATGTTTACCTGGAATTATCCGTATATATCGCGTGCAAGGCTCGAGACGGACTTGTCGCAGATTTTCCCCGAGCAGGGCGAAGGTGACGTCCTGGTGCGGATTCATACGGCCATCCATCTCGGTGAGGAAGCGGTCGAACTGGCCCGCTTCATCAAAAACCTGCTTCCGAAGGCGAAAATCATCGGGACCAGTACCTCGGCCGCCATCAATCACGGCAAGCTTGCGATGAACCAGTGTTTCATCTCGGTCACCTCGACGCAGAACGTGAGCATCCGGACGATGATGATTCCGACGGTCGATGACGCATCCGGCATGCCACTCTCCGTGGACGGCGTATGCAATATCGCGAAACCTGCGCTGATGCAGTCCGGCATGAAGATTCTCTTTGCATTTCTCGCGGGAGAGTTTTATGATTTCGAGCGGATGGTCGACCAGGTCAACACCTGCGCGCCCGGCGTCCGCATGATCGGCGGCATCGTCAACTATTCGGATATCGGAAGGCAGAAGGAGTCGGCCGGAGGGTTCGTTTTCGATGAGAACGGTTACTCGAAGCGCGGTCTGCTGCTTTGCTCGCTTGCGGGCGAAGAACTGGCTGCGGTGACCGACTACGCGACCGGTGCGCAGGCCATCGGAGACGCCTATGAAATTACCGACGCATTCGGCAGCTGTATTTTAAAACTCGGCGAGACGGACGCGGCGAAGGAGTACCGTTCCGGCGTCGGCAACGCGCTGAGAAGACGTCCCGAACTCGCCAATCTGTTCCCACTTGTCTACGCGGACGAGGAGGACATCCCCGTCCCGATTACCTATGCGGAAGGAAAAACGCTTGCGGAGCTGTTTCCGCCGGAGAATCCCGCATACCGCGAAGCCTACGCGGCGCGTCCGGACATTGATCCGAACGTGCGGCACGAGCGCCTGCTTACCAATCATAACGTTTCCGTCGGGCGGAGTCTCCGCCGGGCCTTTATCTATGACCGGAAGATTATCACCGATAACCATGTGATGTTCCGCCGCATCGAGAATTTCGAGAAGGCGCAGACGATTACGGGTTATCTCACTTCGGCGCGTTCCGGCATCTATTCGAACTGCGCCAAATGGGAACTCTCCGTTTACGAAAACTCCAATATGTGCGGTTGCGTAACTGCCGGCGAAATTGCGTGGAAGAACGGCAGAAATGTCCTTGCGGACTGCGCCTTCACGGTTGCGGCGTTCGGTGAGGAGCCGATGACGCAGGAGTGCAATCCGTACGCTTTTTCCCACACCGATTCTCTGGCAGCGGACAACCAGGCGCTTCTTGCCTACCTCCTTGAGGTGGAGACGCGGATTGAAAAAAGACCTTCCGGCGCCAGCGCGGCGGCAGGGCTTCGGGAGTTCGTCCGTGACTGTGAGATGAAACTGCTTTACTCCGAGCAGGAGGATATTCCGAACGCTGCCGCGATGAATATGGACATGAAGCTTCACGGCTACGACCGGATCTGCATCATTCGCGTGCCGGATACGTCCGGGATGCGTGTCGTATTCGACGAAGATCTTATCGCGCTTACCGAGCGGAGTTTTATCAGCCGGTGCTCGGATTTCGCGGCGAAGAATCACTATAAAATGTACCGGCTCGACAACTGGCAGGTTGCCATTGCCGCGCCGTCCTATACCTGCGCGCTCCGTACCATGCAGAGGCACATGGAGATGCTGCAGAAGAGTCTGTTCATGGCGTCCGGAGGACTGATTGCGATTGTTCCGATATTCTGCATCATCAACGGCGCCACCGTGGAGAACCTGAAGCAGGTTTACAATTCCGCCTCGATTGAGATGTCGCAGAAGAATACGCAGTTTTATGTGTGCGACGCGATGAATTACCAACCTGACGAAGAGAGCATCCGGAAGCGCTACCGTATGATTAACGTCATCAACTATGCAATCGCGCATGACGCGGTGGTTCCGTATTATCAGGGAATCCACGACAACGCGACGGGGACGATTCACCATTACGAATCGCTGATGCGAATCCTGGATGAAGAGGGCAATATCTATACGCCGTATCATTTTCTGGA
>JAGAES010000061.1 GCA_017613055.1 Lachnospiraceae bacterium
CCGACGCTTGCGATGAACAACATCGGCCGCCACATCAGTAAGAGCGTTTACACGAAGGTTGTCAGCAACTTAAGCCCGTGGCTTAAGAAAGCCGAACTCGGCGGCGTATACAGCATCCCTGCATCGCACGGCGAAGGCCGCTTCGTTGCGAACGACGAATGGCTCGGCAAGCTTCTTGCGAACGGCCAGATTGCGACGCAGTACGTCGATGAGAACGGCAACCCGACGATGGTCGAGCAGTTCAACCCGAACGGTTCCTACTGGGCAATCGAAGGAATCACGTCTCCGGACGGCCGCGTGCTCGGGAAAATGGCACACTCCGAACGGCGCGGAACAGGCGTTGCGAAGAACATCACGGGTGAGCAGAACCAGCTTGTATTCGAGAGCGGTGTAGCTTACTTCAAGGATTGAAATATCGACCCTTTCGTGTTATACTGAAGGGTAAGGGGCGCGGAGCAAACCTCCGCGCCGTTTTTTTCAAAAAGGCCGTGTCATTTTTCGAAAGGAGGACGGATTCGTGGACCGGTTATCCGAGATCATCAACGAAGAACTGCAGGTCAAAACCGTGTTCAAACTGTTCGGCAGGATTCCGGTATCCGAATCGGTTGTCGTGACATGGATTCTGATGGCGGTCCTGATTCTCGGCGCGTTCTTCCTGACAAGAAACCTTAAGCTGCATAACATCTCGAAACGGCAGGCATTTGCCGAATGGATTGTAACGAAGCTCAGCGGACTTGTCGAGGGAATGGTCGGAGAGAAGGGACGCGCGTTCGTTCCGTACCTGACAACGGTCATGCTGTATATCGGGTTTGCGAATATATGCGGCATCTTCGGTTTCAAGTCACCGACCAAAGACCTGAACGTCACAGTGGCGCTCGCACTGATGAGCATCGTCCTTGTGGAGGCCGCCGGCATCTATTACCTCGGCATGCGGAAGTGGCTTAAGAAATTCACCGAGCCGATTGCCGTCGTGACGCCGATCAACATCCTCGAGGTTTTCACGAGACCGCTTTCTTTATGCATGCGTCTTTTCGGAAACGTGCTCGGCGCATTCGTCATCATGGAACTCATTAAGACCGTGACGCACAACATCCTGCTTCCGGCCGTCTTCTGCCTGTATTTCGACCTGTTCGACGGGCTTTTACAGGCATACGTTTTCGTTTTTCTGACCAGCTTATATATCCGAGAAGAAATAGAATAGTTTTAGGAGGAACCTGACATGAACACAGCAATCATTGCCATCGGAGCGGGTATCGCCGTTCTTTCCGCAGTCGGTGCCGGAATCGGTATCGGTATCGCAACCGGCAAGGCAACCGAAGCCATCGCAAGACAGCCCGAAGCGGACGGCAAGATCAACAAGGCCCTGATTCTCGGCTGCGCACTCGCGGAGGCGACCGCCATCTACGGCTTCGTTATCGCTTTCCTGATCATCATTATGCTGAAATAACCGAAAGGTGAGTAGTCATGCTGAAACTTGACTGGAATTTACTCTTCACCGTAATCAATCTGCTGATTCTGGTCGCCGCGATGTGGTATTTTCTGTTCAAACCCGTACGGAAGATTATCGAAGCGCGCCAGGCGGAGGCAGACCGGGAGAATGCGCTTGTGAAGGCCAGACTTGCGGATGCCGAGGCGGCCAAGGCCCGTTACGACAAATGTGTCGCGGACGCCGAGGAGGAGCGGAAGCAGATCCTTTCGAAGGCAAGAAAGCAGGCGGACGAAGAGTACAAGAAGATTGTGAACAACGCCAAGGCAACGGCCCGCAGAATCGAGGCGGAGGCTAATGAGGACATTGCCCGCAGCAAGGCGCGCATCCTTTCCGATGCCGAGCAGGAGATTGCGGACATGATTGCTGCAGCCACCGAGAAGAATGTCGGCGAGAACTGCGGTTCCTCGATTGACAATGCGCTTTACAACCAGTTCCTTGCGGAAGTGGAGGAGAAATCATGACGGCTGTACTGATCTGTGTCACTCCCCCGACCGGCGAACAATTAAAGGGTTTCGAGGCATTTGCCGCAAGACAGAACGGCGGCGAGGCGGTGAAGCTCGACGTAGTCATTGATGAGTCGCTCAAGAGCGGCTTTATTCTGCGTGTCGGAACGAAGGAATACGACTGGAGCGAACGAGGCAGAATCGAGCAGTTCAAGGAGAAACTGACGAAGCGGCTCGGCGACACCGCGAGGGAACTCCGGAAATCAAAGGACGTGCTTTCCGGACTCCGCGCGAACATCGAGGAGTTTCATCTGGAAGCGGCGGCCCGTGAGGTCGGAACGGTGACGTGGGTCGGCGACGGCATAGCAAACATAGAAGGAATCGAACATGTCCGGTACGGCGAAATCGTCGTATTCGACTCCGGCGTAAAGGGCATGATTCTTGACATACGAAGCGATGAAGTGTGCGCCGTTCTGTTCGGACGCGACACGGGCATCCGTGCGGGCAGTCATGTGGTGCGTACGGGGAAAATGGCAGGCATCTCGGTCGGAAGCGGTTATCTCGGACGTATCGTCGATGCGCTCGGAAACCCGCTTGACGGCGAGGAGGAGATTGCCTCCGAGGATTTCCTTCCGATTGAGCGTCCCGCGCCGACAATCCGCGAGCGGAAGTCCGTTAACAAGCCGCTTGAGACCGGAATTCTGGCTATCGATTCGATGTTCCCGATCGGCCGCGGACAGCGTGAGCTGATTATCGGTGACCGCCAGACCGGCAAAACTTCGATTGCCATCGATACAATCGTGAACCAAAAGAACAAAGACGTCATCTGCATCTATGTCGCCATCGGGCAGAAGGCTTCGACGATTGCGCAGCTGACGAACATTCTCCGCCGCAACGACGCGCTTGACTACACGTGCGTGATTGCCGCGACCGCATCCGATCCCGCGCCTCTTCAGTACATTGCACCGTATTCCGGTGCGGCGCTTGCCGAGTACTTTATGTATAAAGGCAAGGATGTCCTGATTGTCTATGACGACCTTTCGAAACATGCGGTGGCATATCGTGCGATTTCGCTTCTTCTGGAGCGTTCGCCGGGCCGTGAAGCGTATCCGGGAGACGTGTTCTATCTGCATTCAAGACTTTTGGAGCGTTCGGCACAGCTTTCGGACGAACTCGGCGGCGGTTCGATTACGGCGCTTCCGATTATCGAAACGCAGGCGGGCGACGTGTCCGCTTATATTCCGACCAATGTAATCTCGATTACGGACGGTCAGATTTTCCTTGAGAGCGAATTGTTCCATGCCGGACAGCGTCCGGCCGTGAACGTCGGTCTTTCGGTGTCGCGAGTCGGCGGCGCAGCCCAGACGAAGGCGATGAAGGCGGCGTCCGGAACGGTCCGTATCGACCTTGCGCAGTACCGTGAGATGGAAGTGTTCACGCAGTTCTCGTCCGATTTAGACGAGCAGACGAAGAAGCAGCTGGCACACGGCAAATCCTTAATGGAGCTTCTCCGCCAGCCGCTTACGCATCCGTTTACGGTCCCGCAGCAGATTGTGCTTCTTCTGGCCGCGGGGCAGCATCTTTTCGCAGAATTACCGGGCGCGGAGGTACGTCCCTGCCGCGACAGTCTGTTAAACTATATGGACCAGTATCATGCGGATCTTCTGAACCTTTTGGAAACCGGCGGCAAGCTGACCGAAGACCTTCGGGAAAGCATCGTAAAAGCGTGCACGGAGTATTTTGAATGGCACAGACAAGAGAAATCCAAAACCGAATAAAGAGCATCCGTGACACGATGAAAATCACGAAGGCCATGTACATGGTGTCTTCGATGAAGGTGCAGAAGGCGAAGAACAAGCTCGCGAAGACGGAGCCGTATTTCTACGGGCTGAAGAAACAGATCGCCGATATTCTGTTACATTTTCCGGAGATCAGACACCTGTACTTCGACAACCGCGCAAAGGACATGATGGAGACGGTTAAGAAGAAAGGCTTCATCATCGTGACCGGCGATAAGGGAATGGCGGGCGCATACAACCTGAACGTACTGAAGAAGGCGCGCGAGACGATTGAGGGCGCGGAGGATTTCCGGCTTTTCTTCGTCGGCGAGTACGGGCGGCATGCGTTTCAGGACATGAAGGAGCATATTGTCGAGGATTTCCACTCGACCGCCTATGACCCATCGGTACACCGGGCGCGCGTCATGATGGAATACCTGATTGACCTTTATGACCGGGAGGAACTCGACGAGATTCACATTATCTATACGCGAATGGTCAATACCCTCACCGAGGAAGTCGTGACCGAGCAGCTGCTGCCGCTTCGGACGAGTTCGTTTCTCAGGGCGTCGATGAAGGCGAAGGGGGACATGGCCAAGGACGGCGACTATCTGATTTACCCGTCGCCCGAGCAGGTGCTTGTGCAGCTCACGAAGAACTACGTGACCGGGTATCTGTACGGTGCTCTGACGGAGAGCTTCGCGTCGGAGGAGAGCGCGCGCATGCTTGCGATGCAGACCGCGACCGACAACGGCGACGAAATGCTCGGCGGACTGTCGGTGCAGTACAACCGTATGCGGCAGGCTGCGATTACACAGGAAATTACGGAAGTGATCGGCGGAGCGAAGGCGCTGCGCCGCAAGAAAGAAAAGCAGAGGGCGAAACAATCATGAACCGAATCGGATATCTGGTACAGGTCTCCGGACCTGTTGTGGATGTGGAATTTCCGGACGGCGAGCTTCCGTTCATCAAGGAGGCGCTTGTCACGGAAACGGACGGGCGCAAGCTGGTGATGGAGGTTGCGCAGCATATCGGCGGCAATCTGGTCCGCTGCATAACGCTCGGTCCGAGCGAGGGGCTGTTCCGGGATCTTCCGGTGACGGCAACGGGCGACGGAATCCGCGTTCCGGTCGGCGAAGCCGTTCTCGGACGTGTGTTCAACGCGCTCGGAGATCCGCTTGACGGTGAGGAACCGGTCGGTGACGATGTTCCGAGAAGGAGCATCCACCGTGAGCCCCCGGAGCTCAGTGAACAGAGCCCCGTGGCGGAAGTGCTTGAGACCGGAATCAAGGTCATCGACCTTCTTGCGCCCTACGCCAAAGGCGGCAAGATCGGCCTGTTCGGCGGTGCCGGCGTCGGCAAAACCGTATTGATTCAGGAGCTGATCCGGAACGTTGCAACCGAGCACGGCGGCTATTCGATTTTCACCGGCGTCGGCGAACGTTCCCGTGAAGGCAACGACCTTTATATGGAGATGAAGGAGTCCGGCGTTCTTTCGAAGACCGCGCTTGTCTTCGGGCAGATGAACGAGTCGCCCGGCGTCCGCATGCGCGTTGCCGAGACCGGACTTACGATGGCAGAGTATTTCCGTGACGAGATGAACCAGGACGTTCTGCTGTTCATCGATAATATATTCCGTTTTGTGCAGGCAGGCTCCGAAGTATCTTCGCTTCTCGGACGCATGCCTTCGGCCGTCGGTTACCAGCCGACGCTTGCGACCGATCTCGGCGAGCTGCAGGAGCGCATCGCCTCGACGCAGAAGGGTTCCGTAACGTCCGTACAGGCCGTGTATGTGCCTGCGGACGACCTGACCGACCCCGCGCCGGCCACGACGTTCTCGCATCTCGATGCGACGACCGTATTGTCCCGTAAGATTGTGGAGCAGGGCATCTATCCTGCCGTTGATCCGCTTGCGTCCGGTTCCCGTATTCTCGAAGCCGACATCGTCGGCGAGGAGCACTATCTGGTTGCCCGTCAGGTACAGGAGATGCTGCAGCGCTACAACGAGCTGCAGGACATTATCGCAATCCTCGGAATGGACGAACTGGCCGAGGAGGACAAGCAGCTTGTGTACCGCGCCCGTAAGGCGCAGCGGTTCCTGTCCCAGCCGTTCCATGTAGCAGAGACATTTACCGGCGTGCCCGGCGTTTTCGTGCCGCTTGCGGAGACCATCCGCGGCTTCCGCGCAATCCTGTCCGGCGAGATGGACGAATACCCCGAAGCGGCGTTTTTCAATGTCGGAACAATCGAAGACGTGAAGAAGAAGGCGGCTTCCCTAGCCAAATGAGAGACTGAATGAATACTTTCTATCTGAAAATCACAGCCTGTGACCGCGTGTTCTTCGAGGGGGAGTGCGTCTATCTGTCCTTCCCCGGCGTGGACGGCAGCCTCGGCGTCATGGCACACCATCAGCCGATGGCGACGGTCGTTGAGAACGGCATGGTCCGATTCCGGCTTCCGGACGGCGAGGAGCGCGAAGTCATCGTGAGCGACGGGATGATGAACGTGGAGAACAACCGGGTGGACATCCTGGCATTTTCCGCAGAACATCCCGACGAGATTGATATCCGTGCCGCCGAGCGCGAACTCGAAATCGCGCGCGAGCAGCTGCAGCAGAAACAGAGTTTAATTGAATACAACCTTTCGAGCGCGTCAATGGCCCGTGCGATGGCACGGCTCTCCGGAGCGCGCCGCCGAAAGAGTGATGAACCGCTGTAAACCAAAAGGGCCGTCGCCTCGGCGACAGCCCTTTTTGTGAAAACTATGAAATCCCTTGCTTTATCAGAGGAGTTTCTTACCGATCCAGATAACGAGGCATGCGCCCGCAATGGAAACAAGGCCGGAAACGATATAGCCGCCCGTGACGGGGATGGGAAGCAGGCCGGCAAGGAAACCGCCGACGAAAGAGCCGACAAATCCCATAATGATGTTGCGGAGAAGACCGCCCTTGCTGTTCATGATAAAAGCAGCAACTGCACCGCAAACAGCGTAAATGATAATCTGAACAAGTAAATGCATACAAAGAGCCTCCTTATACTTGATACGGTCATTATACACCATCTTGTGGGTAAAAGGCAACAAAAACTCAATTTATTCGATTATTTTTGTAATATTTTCGTAATAAAGTGTAACCGTATCGTAAAGAATAGGAGACCAATTCTGTAATAATGTCATTGTATAATACAGACATAGTTATCGAGGAACTGATGAAATCACCTTTTATCCATTTCGACAGCTTGTGTGGGAGAGAACAAAAAGCAATTGATTCACCTGAAGAGAAAGCGCTATCCACGGGGAGAGGAAAGCGCTTTCTCTTTTTGTTATCTTTTTAAGCCGGACTGCGGCGCAATATAACATGGAAAAGGCTCCTTGAAAACATACATCTTCAGGAGCCTTTAAGAGCACGAGACGGGATTCGAACCCGCGACCCTCGCCTTGGCAAGGCGATACTCCACCACTGAGCCACTCGTGCATATTCGGTTGTGCGTCAGCCGTGACGCAAGGATTAATATACACGATAAAAATCGATTTGTCAACAGGTATTTTGTACCATTGACGCAAGGCGCTTAATCGTGGTATTCTTATAGTCATCAAAGGTTTACTTTGAAAGGAGACAAACCATGAAAAAGTTATGCAGATTGTTGTGCCTGATTCTGATTGTATGCCTGAGCATCGGAATGCTTGCAGCCTGCGGCGGTGACGATGACGACGACGGCGGAAGCAAAAAGAAGAAGTCCGATAAGGACTCTTCTTCGGAGAGCTCCAAGGACAAGGATAAGGATAAAGACAAAGATACGGGCAAGGACAAGGATAAGGACAAGGATAAGCCGTCCAAAGTGAATTATACCCTTGCCGACCAGGTGATTTATGAGAACGATGAGTTCGCATTTACCGTCGTGAAAGCGGACGAGGACGATTTCTGGGGCTTTGAGCTGAAGCTTCTCTGCGAGAACAAGACCTCAGACAAGAAACTGTCGTTCTCCATGGACGATGTCAGCGTAAACGGTTACCGGCTGGATCCTTATTGGTCCACCGAGGTAGCTGCCGGCAAGAAGGAGAACAGCAACGCCTACTTCAACACGGACCGTTTTAAAGATATCGGGATTACTTCCGCGGACGCAATCCAGTTCACGCTCCGGGTTTACGACTCGGACAACTGGTGGGATGAAGGCGATAAATTGAAAGAAACCTTTACGATTTATCCGACCGGACTCAGCGCGGGCGAGGTGAAGATTCCGGAGAGAAGAAAGACTTCGACCGAGCAGGTTGTTGTGAATGACGATCAGTTCACGGCGATTATATTAGACAACGTGTACGATGAGGTATGGGGATATACCGTAAACTTCTATTTCGAGAATAACTCCGACAAGAAGGTGAGCTTTAACTTTGATGACGTCAGCGTCAACGGATATATGTTGGATCCTTACTTTACCGTAACGCTTGCGCCGGGCATGAAGGCTTATGATTCGATGAGCTTCTCCGATACCCGTCTTAAGGACAGCAACATCACCAAGGTTGAAGAGATTGAGTACAAGATTCGTATCTACGATCCGAACGACTGGATGAGTGACAACTTGTATGAGGCTACGCAGACCTATAAGCCTGCCGACTGATTACGGAAGAATGATAAAACCTTTAAAAACCCGCTGCTCCCGGCATAAACCGGCGGCAGCGGGCAGTTTTTCGGGACTGGAGAAATGAACCATGAGACGACACATTAAGAGAATTGCGGTATTGGCGGCGGCGATGTTTCTTATGAGTGCCCTGTGCGCCTGCGGGAAGAAGAAAGAGCCTGCCGGAACGGTGACGCCGGAGCCGGAGAAAAGCGGCGATATCGTTATTCTTTTTACAAGCGACGTACATTGCGGCATAGATCAGGGATTCGGCTACGTCGGACTTGCGAGAATCCGCGACAATCTGATTTCAGAAGGCAATGAAGTAATTCTTGTCGACAACGGCGACAATATTCAGGGCGAGCCGATCGGAACGATGACCAGGGGCAAGGCACTGATTGAACTGATGAATAAGATGGGGTACAGCTTTGCCATTCCCGGAAACCACGAATTCGACTACGGGATGGATCAGTTTTTAGAACTTGTGTCGGAGGCGCAATTCCGCTATATCAGCTGCAATTTCAACCATGACGGCGATCTGGTTTTCGAGCCGTACGTAATTAGGGAACTGGCGGGGAAGAAAGTGGCATTTGTCGGCGTAACCACCCCGAAGACGCTGACGACATCGACTCCGTCTTATTTCATGGATGAGAACGGAAATTACGTCTTCGGCTTCCTACAGGACGCGACCGGCGAAGGCGTTTATAACGCCGTACAGACCGCAATCGACAACGCGCGCGAAGAAGGCGCGGAATACGTTATCGTGATGGGGCATCTCGGCAACGAGAAGGAGTGCGAGCCGTGGACTTATGCGGATGTCATCTCCCATACGAGCGGGGCCGACGCGATTTTAGACGGGCACAGCCATGACACGGACCTTGTGAAAGTAAAGAACAAAGACGGCGAACAGGTGCTCCGGATTGCGTGCGGAACGAAGCTCGAGGGAATCGGCTGGATTAAGATCGCGGACAGCGGAGAGCTTACGGGCGGCTGCTATATGTGGGACAACGACATTTCGCCGGCGGAGCTGTTCGGGATTGAAAATGAGATGACCGAGGCCGTTAAGGACGCATATAAAGGACTCGACGAGGCGCTTCAGCAGGTGGTCGGATACGCAGGGGCAGACCTTACCGTCAATGACCCTGCGGAGGTTGATTCGAACGATAAACCTGTCCGGATGGTGCGCCGTTCGGACACGAACCTCGGTGATTTCTGTGCGGACGCTTACCGCGACCAGTCAGGGGCTGATATCGCGTTCGTGAACGGCGGCGGAATCCGCGCAAACGTCGGGGAAGGTGCCGTTACGCTTCAGGAAATTCTCAGCGTGCACCCGTACGGAAACTCCCTTTGCGTGATTGAAGTTTCCGGTCAGACGATTCTTGATGCGCTCGAGTGGGGCGCGCGCATGGTTCCGGATGAATGCGGCGGGTTCCTGCAGGTATCCGGTCTGACCTACGAGATTCACAGCTACATCGATTCCCCGTGCATTGCGGATGAGAATGACCGGTTCGTCGGGATAGAAGGCGAGCGCCGCGTGAAGAACGTCCTTGTGAACGGACAGCCGATTGATCCCGCGAAGACCTACACGCTTGCGGGACATAACTATATGCTTTTTGAACAGGGCGACGGATTTACGATGTTCGAAGGAGCCGTGATACTACAGGACTGCGTCAAGCTCGACAGCCAGGTCTTGATTGATTATATATTTTATACGCTCGGCGGAGAAATCGGGGAAGCCTATGCAGACCCGTACGGCGACGGGCGGATTCAGATCATAGAGCATTGAAACGGATATTCGGGAGGTTGTGAATGTCTCTGAAACTATCGGATTTGAAGCAATTTGATGAGATTGTCATCCAGTGTCATGACAATCCGGACGCGGACGCGCTGGCGAGCGGGTTCGCGCTTCGAAAGTACCTCGAAGCAGAGGGAAAGAAGCCCCGGTTTATATACGGCGGAAGCAACCCGATTGCAAAAAGCAATCTGGTGCTGATGAATGAGAACCTCGGTATTAACTGCGAGCATACGGAGGAACTGACGGCACCGGAGCTTCTGGTTACGGTGGACTGCCAGTACGGAGAGAGCAATGTAACGGTCTTCCCCGCCAAGCAGGTTGCCGTGATCGACCACCATCAGGTGTCCGGCACGCTTCCCGCGATGAGCGAGGTCCGGAGCAATTACGG
>JAGAES010000062.1 GCA_017613055.1 Lachnospiraceae bacterium
GTATGATTAAGTATTTCATTCAGAAGTCCATCGGTAAGCGCCGTTTCAATAAGCCCATGGTCAGCATCTGTGTTCCGAGCAGCGCGACCGAGGTATAGAATAAGGCGGTTGAGGACGCAACCTACGAGGCCGGAGCCCGTTTCGTTAAGATTATCGAGGAACCGATTGCGGCGGCAATCGGAGCCGGAATTGACATCAGCAAGCCGTGTGGCAACATGGTTGTCGACATCGGCGGCGGCACGACCGATATCGCCGTGACCAGTCTCGGCGGCGCCGTAGTCAGCACATCGGTCAAGGTGGCCGGCGACGACTTCGACGAAGCGATTGTCCGCTACATGAGAAGAAAGCACAACCTTCTGATCGGTGAGCGCACCGCTGAGGAAGTGAAGATTAAAATCGGCGCCTGCTATGCGCGTCCGGAGACGCTTTCCATGGAGGTACGCGGCCGTAACCTCGTAACCGGTCTTCCGAAGACAATCTCGTTAACGAGTGAGGAGACCGAAGAAGCGCTCCGCGAGACGACCTCGCAGATTATCGAGGCGATTCACCAGGCGCTTGAGAGCACGCCTCCGGAGCTGGCGGCGGACATCGCGGACCGCGGTATCGTACTGACCGGCGGCGGTTCCCTTCTGTACGGCCTTGAGGACCTCATTGAAGAGAAGACCGGCATCCGCACCATGACCGCCGAGAACCCGAAGCTCTGTGTGGCAATCGGAACGGGACGGTACGTGGAGATGATGAACAGCCACAACCGGAAGAAACTGTCCATCACCTGATTGATTTTTGGCATTTACCGGGGACATAGCGGATGGCTGTCCCATCATACGGACGGAACATATGGAACAGCGCGAAGGCTATATTGAACATATCAAATACCGGAATCCGGACAACGGCTACACAATCTTCACTCTCTCCATGACGGGGGATGAGGAGGAATTGACCTGCGTCGGAAACTTTCCGGTAATCAGTGAAGGCGAGTATGTCGTCGTTGAAGGCAATATGACCGTGCACAGCATGTACGGCGAGCAGATGCAGGTCACCGGCTTTACGGTGAGCATCCCGAAGGACAGCCTCTCAATGGAACGGTATCTCGGTTCGGGAGCCATCAAGGGCATCGGCCTGACGATGGCGTCGCGGATCGTGAAAAAGTTCGGCGACAGCACCTTCCGCATCATCGAGCGCGAGCCCGAGCGGCTCGCCGAAATCAAAGGAATCAGCGAACGAATGGCCCGCGATATCTATGCCCAGTTTAAGGAAAAACAGGGCATGCGCGAGGCCATGATGTATCTTCAGAGGTATTCGATTACCGGCTCTCTCGCCGTGAAGATTTATAAGCAGTACGGCGCGGAGATGCGGAACGTTTTAGAGAAGGACCCGTACCGCCTGACAGAGGATATCTCGGGCGTCGGCTTCAAAACGGCCGACGTGATTGCAATGAGCATGGGAATTCAGGCGGATTCGGAGAACCGGATCCGTGCGGGCGTCCTGTACGCGCTGCAGCTTGCGGCGCAGTACGGCCATGTCTACCTGCCGGAAGGGGAATTGTACCGGTATTGCATGGAGCTTCTCGGCGTGCCGTTTGAACTGCTTGAGCATATCGTGAATGAGCTGACGGTCGATAGGAAGCTTATCGCCAAGACGAAGGATTCCGCAGACGGAAGCGAAGAGCGGCAGGTGTACGCGGCAGTGTCCTTCTTCACGGAGCTCGGCGTGGCACGGATGCTTCACGACCTGAACCGTCTTGACGAAATCAGCGAGGAAGCGGTCGCAAGACAGCTCGAAAAGATTGAGGACAACCTCGACATCGAACTCGATGACATCCAGCGGCGTGCCGTTTTCGAAGCGGCGCGGAGCGGCGTCTTCATTCTGACGGGCGGTCCCGGTACCGGTAAGACTACTACGATCAATGCGATTATCTCCCTTTTCGAAAGCAAAGGGCTTCAGATTCTTCTGGCGGCGCCGACGGGGCGTGCGGCCAAGCGCATGACCGAAGCGACCGGACGCGAAGCAAGAACGATTCACCGGCTTCTCGAGGTGTCCCGCATGACCGAAGAGAACGGCGAATTCCGGCGCGGCATGTTCATGCGGAATGAGGACAATCCGCTCGAAGCGGACGTCGTCATCATCGATGAGATGTCGATGGTCGATATCTATCTGATGAACGCGTTGTTACATGCGATTCCGGTCGGGACGCGGCTTATCCTTGTGGGCGATTCGAACCAGCTTCCGAGCGTCGGCCCGGGCAACGTACTTAGGGATATTCTCGCAAGCGGCGCATTTCCCTTCGTGTGCCTGACGAAGATCTTCCGGCAGGCCGAAGAGAGCGACATTATCGTCAACGCGCACAAAATCAACAACGGCGAGGACATCCGCCTCGACAACAAGAGCAAGGACTTCTTTATGATGCGGCGGTCGGATCCGCAGGTGATCATCCGCGAAGTCTGTGCGCTTGTAAGGGATAAGCTTCCGAAATACGTCGGGGCGTCTTCTGCGGACATCCAGGTGCTGACCCCGATGCGGAAAGGCGAGCTCGGCGTCGAAAACCTGAACCGCGTGCTGCAGGAATTCATCAACCCGCCCGAGGACGGAAAGCAGGAGCACGAAACGCACGGTGTGTGCTTCCGCGAGGGCGACAAGGTCATGCAGATCAAGAATAATTACCAGATGGAGTGGGAAGTCAGGAGCGCGCGCGGAATCGTAAGGGATGCCGGCACCGGAATCTACAACGGCGACATCGGGATTATTATGAGTATAAACCGCTTCGCCGAAGAGATGGAGATTCAGTTCGACGACGGGCGGACCGTGCAGTACCCGTTCGGCTCGCTTGAAGACCTTGAGCATGCCTACGCGGTGACGATTCACAAGTCGCAGGGAAGCGAGTACCCGGCAGTTGTTTTGCCGATTTTGTCCGGGCCGAGGATGCTTCTCTCGAGAAACCTGTTATATACGGCGGTAACGCGTGCCGTCAGCTGTGTGACGATTGTCGGAAGCGACGAAATGATCCGTCACATGATTAAAAACGCGAACGAGCAGAAGCGGTACACCGGTCTTTGCGACCGGATCCGGGAGATTACAGCGTAAGGTGCCGCAAAGCGGCACGGAATTCCGAAAGGAGAGACTATGGACACTACACTCGTGATTATGGCAGCAGGCATGGGCAGCCGTTTCGGCGGAGGCATCAAGCAGCTCGAAAAAGTCGGACCGAGCGGCGAAATCATTATGGATTACTCCATTTACGCAGCGAAGGAGGCAGGCTTTAACAAAGTTGTCTTCATAATCCGGCGCGACCTCGAGGCGGATTTCCGCGAGATTATCGGAAACCGGATTGAGAAGTACATCGATGTGGAGTACGTCTTCCAGGAGATGGAGAACATCCCCGAAGGCTTCACGGTTCCGGAAGGAAGAAAGAAGCCGTGGGGCACCGGCCAGGCCGTGCTTTCCTGCATCGGCGTGCTGAAGACGCCGTTCGTTGTCATCAATGCGGACGATTTCTACGGGAAGGAAGCTTTCCGCGCGACGCATGACTATCTGGTGAACCTTCCTGCGGGCAGCAAGCATGATTACTGCATGGCGGGGTTCATCCTCGGGAACACGTTAAGCGACCACGGCGAAGTAACCCGCGGAGTGTGCGAAGTTAAGGAAGGACGCCTTTCTACAGTTGAAGAACGATTTGCTCTGAAGCGTGAGGGAGACGTTGTTGTCGGTGCTGACGCGGCGGGAAATGCCATGACTTTCGACCCGAACGTTCCGGTATCGATGAATCTGTGGGGCTTCACCCCGGATTTCCTTGACGAGCTGCAGGCAAACTTCGCGAAGTTCCTTTCGACCGAGGCTGTGGCGAATCCTTTAAAGGCTGAGTATCTGCTTCCGCAGTTGGTCGGCGAGATGGTACGCGCGGGACGCGCAAGCGTAGCGGTTCTTCCGACCTACGACAAATGGTTCGGCGTCACCTACAAGGAGGACAAGCCGCTGTTCGTTGAGTCGATTAAGCAGAGAATCGCCGCAGGGGATTTCCCGGAGTCGACGTTCCAGTAAGATTCTGTTCCCGGAGAGTTCTCCGGGATTAACCCGGAAGACCTGCTTCCGGCGGGCGCAGCGCCCGAATTGTGAGGGGTTATGTTTTCTATCTTAGATGTTCTGTACCCGCCCCGTTGCCCGATCTGCGACGGGGTGCGGTTATCTTCGGAGCCGGTCTGCTGTCCGGCCTGTCTTAAAAAGATTCCTTTCATCTCCGAGCCGTACTGCATGTGCTGTGGCCGTCCGCTTTCAAAGAAAGAGCAGGAATTCTGTTTCGACTGTTCCCGCAGGAAGAGAAGCTATTCCGGCGGCATTTCGCTTGCCGTCTATGAGGGGCTCTGGAAGGACTCGGTCGTCCGTTTCAAGTTCCATAAACGGGAAGAGTATGCCTCGTGGTACGCGGAGCAGGCCGTAAAGCTTTTTGAGGACCGGCTGCGCGTTCTTAACGCGGACACAATCGCCGCGGTTCCGATGCACGAAAGAAAGGTCCGGAAACGCGGCTACAACCAGGCCGAAAGCTTTGCTTACGAGCTGTCCGTCCGGACGGGCATTCCGCTTGTGAAGGGGGTGCTGCTTCGGACGCGCTTCACGATACCGCAGAAGGAACTGAACGACATCGCAAGGCTTCAGAACCTGACGATGGCATTTGCCGTAGACGAAGAGAAGCTTGCTGCATACAAAAAGGACCACGCCTTTAAAAGGGTGATCCTTGTCGATGACATCTATACGACCGGCAGCACGATGGAAGCGTGCGCGCGGCTTTTACGAAAGGCCGGCGCAGCCTATGTGACGCCGGTGACGGTTGCGGTCGCGGGCGGATACGAGGCGTAATCAGGCCTCGTCCGTAAGGCGGATGCCGTCCTCGCCGATTGTAATCAGGCGCTCGCGGTACAGGTGCCCGACGGCGCGCTTGAAAGCGGCTTTACTCAGGCAGAAGCGCGCGCGGATGGCGTCTGCGTCGCTCTTATCGTTGTACGGCAGGAACCCGCCTGCGCCCTTCAGGGACGAAAGAATGAGGCGGGCGTCGGCGTCCA
>JAGAES010000063.1 GCA_017613055.1 Lachnospiraceae bacterium
GAATGCGGTCATGGTGCTCGTGAACGCCGTCACATTTGACGGAAAATGGGTCGATTCCTTCAAGTATGAAAACACTTATGAGAAAATATTCTATCATGCGGACGGCTCCGAGGAAACGATGAATATGATGCACGGATCCGCAGACCGTTACTTTGAAAACGAATTCATGACCGGCTTTGAAAAGCACTACCAGAACGGTTATGTATTCCGGGCTTTCCTGCCGAAAGACGGTGTCAGCATTGAGGAAGCACTTGCGAAGCTTTCGCTCGAAGAAATTCCGTATAAGAGCGCTTCGTCCGTTCATGTACGCATCCCGAAGTTCACCGAGGAAGCGACGATTCTGATGAACGATCCGCTTCAGGATATCGGCCTTCGGACGATGTTTACAGGCGATGCGGATTTCAGCGGAATCTGCAAAGAGAGCCTGCATGTGAGCTCGGTCATTCAGAAGACCTATATCAAGATGGATGAGCTCGGCACCGAGGCGGCTGCCGCGACGGCGCTTACGCTTGCGGCTACGGCGTACATGCCGCCCGAAGAGATCCGCTATGTATACCTTGACCATCCGTTCATTTACATGATTGTCGATGAGAACTATGATATTCCGCTTTTCATCGGAACTTATGAGTAAACCGGGGAGGATACCATGAAACGATTTATTGCACTGCTTTTGGTTATTGTTTTTGTTCTGAGCCTTGCAGGCTGCGCGCAGGGGGAACCCGAAAGGATTGCTTCGAGGCGCGATTTGCCGGAGGAAGACCCGCAGAACCCGGGCTCGTCAAGCGGCGTAAAGCCCGATGAAAAGCCGATGGATGCGGCTTCCGCCAAGGCATATAACGCGTTTGCGTTTAAGATGTTTCAGGAAGTGTACGCACAGCGCGAAGATACCGTGATGGTTTCACCTTATTCGCTTTACATCGCGCTCTGCCTTCTTACGAACGGGGCGGACGGCGATACGCTTACGGAGCTTGAGAACGTGCTCGGTTTGAAACTTTCGGACCTGAACGGCTACTTCGGCGCATATGACCGCGAAATGACGGGAATCGAAGAATTCTCCTCCGCAAACTCCATCTGGATTGCGGAGCGGATCGCGAAAATCGTCAAAGAGGAATACATCAAAAACTGCGCGGATTATTACCGCTCGGCGGTTTACAACGTGGATTTTGTGAAGAGCGAAACGCTTGAGCGCATCAACGCGTGGGCATCCGAAAAGACGAACGGACTGATTCCGAAGGCAATCGATTCCCTTGATGACCCGGAAACCGTCGCCATGATTCTGATGAACGCCGTATTGTTCGACGGCAAATGGAAAAACGCCTTCTCGGAAGACAGAATCTTTGAACAGGATTTCACGCACGAGAACGGAAGTGTTACCAAAGAGCGGCTGATGTACGGCACTGCCGATGATATATATCTCGAAAACGATTTCTGCACCGGCTTCATGAAGAACTATGAGGGAAGGTTTTCCTACATCGGACTTCTTCCGAAGGAAGGCGTCAGCGTGAAGGATCTGGTGGCATCGATGAATGCGGAAAGCTATCAGCAGCTTCTCGATACCAGGAAGCACGGGGATGTATATATCTGCATCCCGGAATACAAGACCGAATCCTCCGTCAAGCTTGTGGATCCCATGAAGAAGATGGGCATACAGAAGGCTTTCGACATCAATTACGCAAACTTCAACGGCATTACCGGAAAGGACAAATTATACGTGTCCGACGTGTTCCAGAAGACGTTCATCGAAGTCTCCGCAGAGGGCACAAAGGCAGCAGCGGTAACCGTTATTACGGTGCGCGATGAGGCATGTTCTATTGACGAGACCCCGTCTTATAATGTATACTTGGATCGTTCTTTTGTATACATGATTGTGGATAACGAGACGGGATGCCCGGTATTTACAGGTGTCGTCCGTTAATCCGGAAACGGAGAGGGCATGAAAGGAAGTCCGGCAAATGAGGAGCATATCGCCTACATTCTCGACACGTACGGCGACCTTCTGTACCGCATGAGCTATTCGATCGTCGGTAATGCCGCCGACGCGGAGGACATGGTGCAGGATACGATGCTCACGTATGTGAAGGAAGCGCCGGAATTTCCGAGCGAGGCCCACGAAAAGCAATGGCTCGTCAAGGTCCTTAAGAACCTGAGCCTGATGCTTGTGAGAAACCGGAAGAACCGGGAGAGGATTCTTTCGGACCAGGCAAAGGTCAGCGTCGGAAAGGACGCCGATTACGGTATCCTCGACGTGTTGATGACGCTTCCGGAGAAGTACCGCGAGGTACTTGTTCTCTACTACGTGGAAGAGTACAGTGTTGAGGAAACCGCGAAGATTCTTAAGAAGTCCGTTTCGGCGGTGAAAATGCGTCTGAACCGCGGAAGGAATCTTCTTCGGGAAAGGTACAGGGAGAAAAACGAATGAATGCAGAAGAACAATTAAAAGAGACGATGTCCCGCGAGCATCTTTCGGCCGATGCGAAGGAACGCATTCTTGCCGCGTGCAGAAACGTTTCCGAGCCGGTGAAGACCGCTCCCGCTAAACCTTTTTACATGCGTCCGCTTTTTTTGAGTGTGACCTCGTGCGCAGCCGTCTGTGCCGTTATCCTTCTGATTGTGCTGGCCGCGGCGACGAACGGCGAAACGCTTAAGAAGGGTGACCGCCGCACGGGTGCTCAGCCGGAAGTAAAGAGCGATTCGGTGAATGCGGAACAATCTGCGGCAAAGGATACGGATTCCCTAAACGTCACCGTAGCGGCACTTTCGCCGCGTGCAGGACAGACAGCGGACGCCGAACCGAAGGAAGAAGGCGCACTGTATTATGATTACAGCGGAACGATTTCAAGCTTCGTTCCCGAACAATGGGAAGAAAACCCGAAAGCAAGATTCGTGTGCTTTTTCCCGACCGACTATGAAACGCAGAAAAAACTGTTTGTGAAAGTCGCGGAGCCTTTGATTCTTGATCTTGTCGTTGAGGAGAAGGTCTATTTCGTGGTTGATTCCGTGACGGAAGAGGACGACGGAACAATCGTTGTATCCGGATACCGGACAGAACGCCTCGGAAAGACGCTCGGCGCCCGGGACGAAGCGGACAACAGCGCTTCCCCGTTTGAGAAAAAGTTCTTTTTAAGAAGATTTCGGATGAATCCGGATACCGGAAATTATGAATTAATCAACGAATAACCGATAACCTGTATGAATCTGCCGTATCGTGCATGCGATACGGCATTTTTATTCATCAAAACATTGATATTTCTGCAGAAAAATGTTATAATCCGCTTATGATAGCGAAAGAATGCCGTCCCGATGGGGCGAGCGGGAAGGAACAGTATTATGAGCAAGGATAATGAGCCGGTTTACGGCGTAAAAATGGACCTTGAAGGGATGGACGGAAATGTGAAGATTGCGAACGACGTAATCGCCTCCATCGCCGGACTGGCCGCCACGGAAGCGGAAGGGGTCGCCTATATGTCGGGCAATCTTACGAAGGAGATTATCGGCAAGCTCGGGATCAAGAATCTCAGCAAGGGCGCGGTAATCGACGTGACGGACGGCGAAGTCAGAGCGGAGCTTTCCCTTGTGGTTCGTTACGGATACAGCATTCCGAAAGTATCGAAAGCGGTGCAGGAGAAGGTTCGGACCGCAATCGAAGGAATGACCGGACTTCCCGTCGTATGCGTAAACGTGCATATTGTCGGTGTGGACATTGAAAAGGCGTAAGAATAGCGGAACGGTATCAGGGAAGTGAAGGACTACGCATGCACTTCCCTTTGTTTTTGTTTCCGTCATAAGGAGAAACGGTTTTGAGTGACGAGACCATAAAAAATGAAAAAGATAAACTGAGCCGGACCGAGCTTCGGGAGCAGGTTTTCATATCCCTGTTTCTTGCGGGGTTCTATGAGGAGGCGGAGCGCGAAGAGGCGCTTCGGACCTACTACGATATGCAGAGCTTCGGCGCGGAGCTGACCGGGGAAGTATTCGGCCGGTACAAGCAGGTTTCGGTTAAGATCGGGACCATCGACGCGATGCTGTCCCGGTACGCAATCGGATGGGACCTTACCAGAATGGGAAGAGCGGAGATCAACATCCTCCGGCTCGCGGCATTTGAGATTCTGTTCGATGAGGATATTCCCGATAAGGTTGCCGTCAATGAGGCGGTGGAACTCGCGAAGAAGTACGGAATGAAGGATTCCTACGGATTTGTCAACGGCATCCTCGGAAAGGTAATCGATAAGAAGAATGAATCCGGTATATAGCGTCAGCAAGATTACCCAGTATATCAAGATTCTGTTTATGCGGGACGGCGTGCTGCCGAGGCTTACGGTGGAAGGGGAGGTTTCCAACCTGAAATACCATTCCTCCGGTCACATCTACTTCACGCTGAAGGATGAGGGCGCACAGCTTCGCTGTACGATGTTCCGGGATTCCCGGAAGGCGGGGTTACAGTTTCCGATGCAGGAGGGCGACCTCGTGCAGGTGCTCGGACGCATCAGCGTGTTTGAGCGCGACGGAGTCTATCAGATGTATGCGGACCGGATTGTCCGCGCGGGACTCGGGGAACTGTTTGAGCGCTTTGAACAGCTTAAGAAGAAACTGTACGCGGAAGGGCTTTTTGATGAAGCGCATAAGAAACCGCTCCCGCTTTATCCGAAGCGGGTCGGCATCGTAACCTCACGGACCGGCGCTGCGCTTCGGGATATCGTATCGATTCTGCATCGGAGAAATCCATACGTGCAGCCGGTTCTCGTGCCTGCGCAGGTGCAGGGTGCGGGCGCTTCCGAAACGATAGTGCGGGCCATCCGGCGCCTTACGAAAGAGGGCGTTGACGTCATCATCGTCGGGCGCGGCGGCGGCTCGATCGAAGACCTCTGGGCATTTAACGAAGAGAACGTTGCGCGCGCCGTATACGACTGCCCGGTACCGGTAATCTCGTGCGTGGGGCATGAGACCGATACCACGATTATCGATTATGTTGCGGACCTTCGGGCGCCGACGCCGTCTGCTGCTGCGGAGCTTGCGGTACGGGAAGCGGACGAGCTGCTCGGACGGCTCGCGGACTACCACAGCGAACTCACATTTGCCGTTATGGACCGAATACAGAGACTGCGGGATCAGGTGGCGGCGTACGGCAAGATGCTTGCTGCGCAGAAGCCGAAGGAACGGCTCATAAGGCGCCGGGACAGACTGAATACGCTCGGGAAAGACATCAAAACCGCGATGGCGGCGAAGCTTGATCGTGAGAAGCATCGGATTTCCGTATATGCGGCAAGACTTGACGGTGTGTCGCCCGTACGGAAGCTGTCGGGCGGATACGGATATGTTTCCGACCCGGACGGAAAGCCGGTCACTTCGGTGGCTTCGAAACAAAAAGGGGATGAGGTCCGGATTGTTCTTCGCGACGGAGAACTTAGGACCGAGGTGAAGGAGGTCTGTCCTTCGGACGGATCAAAACGGAGGTAGAAAAACATGGCAGAGGAGAAGAAAGCATCGCTTGAGAGCCGCATGCAGAAGATGGAAGAGATTCTCAAGAAGATGGAGAACATGGAGCTGACGCTTGACGAGTCTTTCCGGCTGTACCGGGAAGGCATGGAGCAGCTCAAAAAATGCAGCGAGATGATTGACACGGTCGAGAAGGAACTGCAGATTATCGAGGAGGACGGAACGGCCGATGAATGACCTTACGTTTCAGACACTCTTAAAAGAGAAGACCGCACAGGTCACCGAACGGATCCGCACGCTGCTCCCGAAAGAGGAGGGCCGGCAGAGAATCCTGTTCGAGGCCATGAATTACAGCGTACTCGCAGGCGGCAAACGCATCCGTCCGCTTCTGATGCAGGAAACCTACCGCTGCCTCGGCGGAAAGCCGGAACGCGAAGAAGCGCTTCTGGTACCGTTCATGGCGGCGATGGAGATGATTCACTCGTATTCGCTTGTACACGACGATCTTCCCGCGATGGATAACGATATGTACCGCCGCGGCAAGCTGACAACACACGCCGCATACGGACACGCCATCGGAATCCTTGCCGGCGACGGACTATTAAACTGCGCGTTTGAAACCGCGCTTGCGGCCGATGCGCAGGGGGAAGAGAAAGCGCTTCTTTTAAAGGCGCTCCGTGTCCTTTCGGACAAGGCGGGCGCACGCGGCATGGTCGGAGGGCAGACCGTCGACGTAATCGGGACCGGCAAGAATTTTACCGAAGAAGAACTGCTTTTTATCTATAAGCTGAAGACCGGCGCGCTCCTCGAGGCAGCGATGATGGTCGGTGCCATCCTGGCCGGCGCATCCGATGAAACCGTGCATGCGATGGAGGAAGTGGCTGCCGACGTCGGACTGGCGTTTCAGATCCAGGACGATGTCCTTGATGTGACAAGCACGGTTGAGGAGCTCGGAAAAGCGGTATTCAGCGACGAGAAGAACAAGAAGACGACGTACGTTACACTGTTCGGAATCGAAGCTTCGCAGAAGATGGTGGAGACGCTTACCAACCGGGCGATTCGGAAGCTTTCCGCTTATGCGGGAACCGGCGAAGACGGGGAGTTTCTCCGTTCGCTGCTGCTTTCTTTGGTGAACCGTACCAGATAATAACCCGGCTTACGCCGGTATCGTCGGAGACGAAATGAGTAACCTTTTAGATAAAATCAAGGAACCGAACGACGTGCGGAAGATCCCGGACGAGAAGCTTCCCGGACTTTGTAAAGAAATCCGGAAGCATATCCTTCGGACGGTCAGCCGGAACGGCGGGCATCTTGCGTCGAACCTCGGAACCGTGGAGCTGACGGTTGCGCTGCACCGGTTTTTACATTTTCCGGAGGATCAGCTTGTGTGGGATGTCGGACACCAGTCTTATACGCACAAGATTCTGACGGGCCGGAAAGACGCGTTCGAAACGCTTAGAAGACGCGGCGGAATCAGCGGCTTTCCGAAACGGCGGGAGAGTAACTGCGACGTGGCGGATACCGGGCACAGTTCGACTTCGGTTTCGATTGCGACCGGACTTGCGAAGGCAAGGGATCTTGCCGGGCGCAATAACCGCGTCGTGGCCGTCATCGGTGACGGGTCGCTTTCGGGCGGTCCGGCTTATGAAGCGCTGAATAACGCAGGCCGGTTTAAAACCAATCTGATTATCATTCTGAACGATAACGAAATGTCCATCTCAAAGAACGTCGGCGGCATGGCCAACTATCTGCGCCGCGTCCGTATGAGCGTGAATTACATCGATTTCAAGGGCAACGTGGAGAATGTTCTGAACCGTACCAATTTCGGTTCGAAGGTCGCGGGCGGAATCCGCCGCATGAAATCCACGCTCCGTTCCATGGTCGTTCCGGGTGAGTTCTTCACCGAGATGGGACTGACTTATTACGGACCGGTGGACGGACATAACATTCACGAGCTGGAACGTGCTTTGCACGCCGCTGCGAAGATTCAGGGAGCCGTAATTATTCACGCGGTGACCAAGAAGGGCAAAGGCTATCGCTTTGCCGAGGCGGACCCGAGCCGGTTCCACGGAACGCCGCCTTTCGATATCATGAACGGAAGACCGCTTTCGGCATTCCGCGTAACGAATTATACCGACGTGTTCCGGGACGAGATTGTCAAACTCGGTAAGGACGACGAAAGCATCGTCGCGATTACCGCAGCCATGTCGGACGGAACCGGACTTGACCGTTTCCGCAGGCAGTTCCCGGACCGCTTCTTCGACGTCGGCATCGCCGAAGGGCATGCCGCCTCGTTCGCCGCGGGACTTTCGCTCGGCGGAATGCGGCCGGTGCTTGCCGTATATTCGACCTTCTTACAGCGCGCTTATGACGAGATCATGCAGGATCTCTGCCTGAATGAGCGGCCTGCGATTCTTGCAATCGACCGTGCCGGACTGGTCGGTGCGGACGGCGAAACCCATCAGGGAATATTCGATATTGCATACCTTTCCCATATGCCGGGGATGACTGTGATGGCCCCGCGAAGCGGCGCGGAGCTTCGAAAGATGCTTCGATACGCAGCCGTATGCGACGGCCCTGTTGCCATCCGCTATCCGAAGGGCGGAAAGGACATCGACCTTCTTGCCGATGTAACGTCGCCTGTTGAACAGGGTCGCGCGGAAGTGCTCTGTGAAGGGAAAGAGATTGCCGTACTGTATTTCGGAACGCTGACGGCGGAAGCAATGGAAATCCGCGGGAAGCTTGCCGCGAAAGGGTACGACGTCACGGTTGTGAACGCCCGGTTCGCGGTGCCGTTCGACCGCGAATTGATCCGGAACCTTTCAAAGACGCACAACCTTCTCGTAACGATGGAAGAAGGCGTAATCTCAGGCGGTTTCGGGGAGCATGTATCGGTTTTCGTTTCGGAGGAACGGCTTCCGATGCGCGTATTGATTTCCGCTCTGCCGGATGCATTCATCCCGCAGGGAACGGATAAGGAACTCAGAGAACAATACGGACTGACCGCCGATACCGTTGTCGCGCGGATTCTTGATGAGGGTCTCCGGTCATGAAGGAGCGCCTCGATGTATTTCTGACGAAACAGGGCTTGTTCGATTCCCGCGAGAAGGCGAGAAACCGGATTCTTTCAGGTGAAGTTACGGTAAATGGGACGCCCGTAACGAAACCCGGAACCATGGTTTCGGAAACGGACGGGATAACGATAACCGGCGAAGGCATGCGCTATGTAAGCCGCGCAGGCGATAAGCTCAAAAAGGTGCTTGATACGTTCGGCGTCGGTCTTACGGGGCTTACCTGTATTGACGCCGGGGCTTCGACGGGCGGTTTTACCGACTGCATGTTGCAATCGGGCGCAGCGAAGGTTTTCGCAATCGACGTCGGAACGGATCAGCTGCACGAAAGCCTTCGTAGGAATCCGAAGGTTGTTTCAATGGAGCAGACGGATATCCGGGACGTAACGCCCGGATTGCTCGGAACGGAAGCGGATTTTCTTGCGGCAGACGTGTCATTTGTCTCACTTACCAAAGTGCTTCCCGCGATGGTCGGCTTAGTGAAGGACGGCGGAAGGATTGCGTGCCTGATTAAGCCGCAGTTTGAGGCGGGACGCGAGTGGATCGGAAAGAACGGAATCGTTAAGGATAAAAAAGTTCATAAAAACGTGATTCAGAATGTGCTTACATTTGCGGAAGGACTCGGAATCCGGATTGAGGGACTGACGTGGTCCCCGATTCAGGGAGGAAGCGGCAATACGGAGTATCTCTTCCTCGGAACGAAGGGCGGAGACGGAACCGGTGCGGGCTTCCGGGCCGATGCGGAAAGGATTGTCAATGAAGCATTTTTGTATTATCGCAAATAAAGAAAAAGACCCGGGCGGCCGGATTGCTAAGGAACTCGCGGCTGCTTTTGCCGAAAAGGGCTGCCGGGCGTATGTGATCTCGCCGCTTGTTCCGGGAACGGATTACGGCGAAGTGAAGCTTGAGGAAGGAACGGACTGCGCCGTGATTCTCGGCGGGGACGGAACGTTTCTGAGGGCTGCGAAGGTACTGCTTCCGTTCGGAATTCCGGTGATGGGGATCAATCTCGGGCACCTCGGTTTTCTGACGGCTGCCGAATATCAGGACGCCGGCAAGGCCGTGGAGAAGCTCGTAGCCGGTGAGTACGCAATCGAGAACCGGATTTTGCTTGAGACGGTTTCGAAGGGCGAAGCCTGTAAGACGCTTGCACTTAACGACGTCGTTATCGCAAGAAGCGGTTTTTCGAGACTGATTCGCTTAAGACTCTCGGTCAACGGGCAGGAAGTGGAGAATTATCAGGGTGACGGCGTGATTTTGGCGACGCCGACCGGCTCGACCGGTTACAGCCTGAGCGCCGGAGGCCCGGTTGTTTCGCCCGCGGCCCGTACGCTCGTGATTACGCCGATTTGTCCGCATATGCTTTCGGCCAGACCTTTGATTGTGTCGGAGGACGATGTAATCAGCGTGGAAGTATGCAAGAGCTCGCGTTCGATGGATCAGGAAGCGCAGGTGACCGTGGACGGCGACGAGGTGCTGGCACTTTCCGTCGGCGAGGCCGTAACCATAAGAAAAGTACCGGGAGTCGTTCCGGTCGTGATGCTTAAAGATATTTCGTTTTGGGAACGTGTCAGGGGAAAACTTTGAGAAAGGAATAAGAGCATGAAAAACGAAAGACAGCAGAAGATTAAAGAATTGATTTCGAGCCGCGAGGTTGCGACGCAGGAAGAGCTTACGGACCTTCTGAACCAGTCCGGCTACCGCGTGACGCAGGCGACGATATCCCGCGATATCCGCGAGATGAAGATTACGAAGATGCCGATTGAAAAAGGGCGTCAGCGCTACGTATGCATCTCCCGGAACGATGCTTCCGAGGAGAGCCTGCTCCGCTACTGCCGCATTCTTAAGGACGCGCTCGTCTCGATGGATACCGCGCAGAACATCCTCGTAATCCGCACGAATGCCGGCATGGCGATGGCGGTTGCGGCGGCAATCGACGGGATTCACATTCCTTCGATCGTCGGCTCCCTTGCGGGAGATGACACGGTTTTCTGTGCCGTCAAGTCCGCGGAGGAAGCGGAAGAAGTTATGATAAAAATCGGCAAGATTATCAACGGCTAAGCGCCGGATCAAACCGTTTAAGAAGATAAAGAAAGGATAAAGCACTATGTCAGGACATTCCAAATTTGCCAACATCAAACACAAGAAAGAGAAGAACGACGCCGCGAAGGGAAAGGTATTCACCCGCCTCGGCCGTGAGATTGCCGTAGCCGTCAAGGAGGGCGGCCCCGATCCGAACAACAACAGCAAGCTGAAGGATATCATCGCGAAGGCGAAATCCAACAACATGCCGAACGACACGATCGACCGCAGCATCAAGAAGGCTGCCGGCGACGCGAACGCCGTTAACTACGAGTTCGTTTCGTACGAAGGCTACGGCCCGAAGGGAATCGCGGTAATCGTTGAGGCGCTGACCGACAACAAGAACCGTACGGCGGCCAATATAAGAAGCGCGTTCACGAAGGGCAACGGCAGCATCGGAACTCCCGGATGCGTGTCATTTTTGTTCGATGAAAAAGGCCAGATTCTGATTGACAAGGAAGAGTGCGATATGGATCCCGACGATCTGATGATGATTGCGCTCGATGCCGGCGCGGAGGATTTCTCGGACGATGAGGATTCCTACGAGATTCTGACCGACCCGGATTCGTTCTCGGCCGTCCGCGAGGCTTTGGAAGCGCAGGGCATTCCGATGGCGCAGGCCGAAGTAACCAAGCTTCCGCAGACCGAAGTCGAACTGACCGACGAGCAGGATATCAAGATGTTCAACCGCACGCTCGACCTTCTCGACGATGACGACGACGTGCAGGAAGTATACCACAACGGTATTCTGCCGGAAGAGGAGTAGTTGTATCACATTTCCCGGAGAGAGGGAAAGGGCGATTATGCTGTTAAGTTTACATGTCAAAAACTTTGCGATTATTGACGAGGTTTACGTGGATTTCGGACCCGGGATGAATATCCTGACCGGAGAAACCGGCGCCGGCAAATCCATCCTTCTCGGTTCCGTCAACGCGGCGCTCGGCGGCAAGGTAAGCCGCGAGATGCTCGGACGGAACGGCAATTACGCGCTTGCGGAGCTGATCTTCGACGGCGATGACCCGGAAACTCGGGAACTCCTTGAAAGACAGGAGATCCCCGTTGAGGAGAATCTGATTATCTCAAGAAGGATTTCGGATAACGGCCGGAGCATAAGCCGTGTGAACGGCGAGGCGGTCAATACGGGCTTCTTAAAGGAACTATCGGACCGGCTTTTAGAGGTTTACGGGCAGCGCGAGAACCAGACGCTGCTTGAACGGAAGAACCAGCTCAAACTGGTGGACCGGTTCTTAAAGGAAACGACCGGCCCGCTTCTTTCAAAGATCGGAAAAGCGTACGCCGAATACCGCGGGACGCTCCGCGAATACGAGGAGGCGCAGGCGCATTCGGAGAGCAGGACGAGGGAGCTTTCACTTCTTACCTACGAGCATGAAGAAATTGAACGTGCGAATCCGAAACCCGGAGAGGACATAACGCTTGAGGAACGCTACCGCGTGCTCTCAAACCGAAGCCGCCTTTTAGAGGCTTCCGGCGAGGCGGACCGTCTTTTGTGCACCGATTCCGACAGCGCATCGGATCTGGTCGGAAGGACGCTTCGGCAAATGGGACGCGTCATTCAGTATGACGAGAAGCTCGGTGAAATCTACCGCGGAATCGAACAGCTTGAGGAGCAGCTTCGGGACATCGGAGCAAGCCTTTCGGATTATATTGACGAACTGGATTCGGACGCGGGCGAACTTGCAGAGACCGAAGAACGGCTGAATCTCTTAAACCGCCTCAAGTCGAAATACGGAAAGACGGTGGAAGATATCCGCGCATATGATGCGGAGCTCGTTACGAAGATTGACCGGCTGGAGCATTTTGACCGGTATCTTAATGAGCTTAAGGCGAAGGTGGACGGACAGGAAAAAGCGCTCGGCGAGCTTTGCAAGAAACTCGGCGAAGAAAGAAGGGAAGCGGCAGCGAAACTCGAAGTCCGGATTCATGACGCTTTGACGGATCTCAACTTTCCGGATGTCGTGTTCCGGATTGATATCGAAACGGTGCCGATGAGTTCGGACGGCACGGAGAGTGCGGAGTTTATGATTTCCGTCAATCCGGGCGAGCCGGTGAAACCGCTTTCAAAGATTGCAAGCGGAGGCGAACTGTCCCGGATCAGTCTTGCGGTCAAATCCGTTTTCGCCGGCAGGGACGAAATCGAAACGCTGATTCTCGACGAAATCGATACGGGCGTCAGCGGCCGGACCGCGCAGAAGGTTGCGGAGAAGATGGCCGCGATAGCGAAGGAACATCAGGTGCTTTGCATCACGCATCTGCCGCAGATTGCGGCAATGGCGGATTCGCATTTTCTGATTGAGAAAGCGACCGACGGCGTAAGCACGCGGACCGGCGTCACGCCGCTAACGGAAGAGCAGACCGTTAAGGAGCTTGCACGGATGCTCGGCGGCGCGCAGATTACCGAGTCGGTGATGGCAAATGCGAGAGAGATGCGTCAGTTTGCAAAGGAAAACAGGCAATAGGGAAGAGATTAAGGAGTTTACGATGAAGAAGATTTTGTTTGTGGCATCGGAATGTGTACCGTTTATCAAAACAGGAGGTCTTGCCGACGTGGTCGGATCGCTTCCGAAGTACATTAACCGCGACGAATTCGACATCCGCGTGATGGTGCCGAAGTATCTTGCGATTCCGCAGAAATACCGCGATCAGATGGAGTATGTGACGCATTTCTATGTCGATCTTGCGTGGAGAAGCCAGTATGTCGGCATTATGAAAACCGAGCTCGACGGCATCACATTTTACTTCATTGACAACGAGTATTATTTCAACGGCGACAAGCCTTACGGATACATCCATGAGGATATCGAGAAGTTCGCATTTTTCGATAAGGCATGCCTGTCGGCACTTCCCGCCATCGGCTTTAAGCCGGACATCATCCATTGCCACGACTGGCAGACCGGCCTGATTCCCGTGATGCTTCACGACCGTTTCCAGGAGAATCCGTTCTATCACGGAATCAAGACGATTATGACGATTCACAACCTGAAATTCCAGGGTGTGTGGGATGCCAAATCCGTTCAGGATATTACCGGACTTTCTTCTTACTATTTTGCTCCCGACAAATTGGAAGCCTACGGCGACGCGAACTACCTGAAGGGCGGTCTCGTGTACGCGGACCGCATCACGACGGTCAGCAACACCTATGCGCAGGAAATTAAGACTCCGTTCTACGGAGAGGGCCTCGACGGCCTGATGAATGCCCGCAGCAACTGCCTGTCGGGAATCGTAAACGGCATCGATTACAAGGAATACGACCCCGCGACCGACCCGTACATCGTGCAGAATTACGACGCGGTTACGTTTCGGAAGGAAAAGGTGAAGAATAAACGAGCCTTACAGAAGGAACTCGGCTTAAACCAGGACGACAAAGTCTTCATGCTCGGCATCGTATCCCGTCTTACCGACCAGAAGGGCCTCGACCTTGTGGACTGCGTGATTGAGGAAATCTGCGCGGAGGATACGCAGTTCGTCGTGCTCGGCACGGGCGACCCGAAATACGAGAACCTGTTCCGTCATTTTGAGTGGAAGTACAAGGACCGCGTGTCCGCGAACATCTACTACAACAACGAACGTTCCCATAAGATTTACGCCTCCTGTGACGCGTTTCTGATGCCTTCCCTGTTCGAGCCCTGCGGGCTCTCGCAGCTGATGAGCCTCCGTTACGGCACGGTTCCGATCGTGCGTGAGACCGGTGGCCTTCGCGACACGGTCGAGCCCTACAACCGTTACGAGAACACCGGTACCGGCTTCGGCTTCTGCAACTATAACGCACACGAGATGCTCGGTACGATCCGGTACGCAAAGGACGTTTACTATAACCACCGCCGCGAGTGGAACAAGATCATAGACCGCGGAATGGCCCGTGACTTCTCCTGGACAAATTCGGCAAAACAGTATGAAGAACTGTACCGCGGAATGTAACCGATTCGCGGGAATCCATATTAAATTGTATCTTACAGCTATCGCGCCGTCCGGAGCAGGGGGCGCAGCCAATTCAGCTTGGCGAGCCCCCTGCTGCCGAGACAGCGATAGCGTCAATGATAACCGGTAAATGGAGTTTTGCGGTATGAAACTTACTGATTTACTAAGCGAATCCCGCGTCCTGGTTCGGGGTGAGCCGGGGACGGAGATTACGGGAATTGCTTATGACACAAGAAAGCTGCAGGCAGGAAATCTGTTTGTATGCATCGTCGGTACGAAAAGCGACGGCCATGAATTCATTCAAAAAGCAATTGAGGCAGGAGCCGCTGCCGTATGCGTCACAAAGGATGTGACGGTTCCCGATGGAATTGCCGTAATACGGACGGACGACGACAGGGCAGCGCTTGCGGAGATGAGCGCGGTCTGGTTCGGGCATCCGGCGAAGAAACTTACGATGATCGGGCTTACCGGAACGAAGGGCAAGACGACGACGGCGTTCATGATAAGAGAAACGCTTGAGAAAGCGGGAATTCCGTGCGGACTGATCGGGTCGGTCGAGAATATCATCGGAGATGAGCATCTGCCGTCGTCGCACTCGACGCCTGAGTCGTACGATCTGCAGGATTACCTTTCGAGAATGGTTCAAAAGGGTCTGAAGGCTGCCGTGATGGAAGTGTCGTCGCAGGGGCTGAAGATGAAGCGCGTGCACGGCATCACATTTGACGTCGGCGTGTTTACGAACTTCGGCATGGACCATATCGGAGACGGAGAACACGAGAGCCTTGAGGAGTACTTCGACTGCAAGCGGATGCTTTTTAAGGTGAGTCAGACCGGAATCTTCAACGGCGACGATGCAAGAGCCGACGATATGATGACGGACCAGCCGTGCCGCAAGGTGATATTCGGAAAGACGGATCGCGCGGATTACCGCATGCGCGACGTGAGACTGTTAAATGAGGCCGGAAGCCTAGGCGTTTCCTATACGGTAACGGGGCAGTGCGAGACGCCGGTGTTCGTGGATATCCCGGGCGCGTTCAACGCATACAATTCGCTCGCGGCGTTTTCGGTCTGTAAGGAGCTCGGAATCGAAACGGAGATTATTACGGACGTGATGAAGCACATCCATGTGCGCGGCCGTGTGGAGCCCGTGAAGGTATCCGACACATTTTCCGTTATGATTGACTATGCGCACAACGGCATGGCGCTTGAGAGCCTTTTAGGAACGCTTAGGGAGTACCGGCCGGGCAGGCTTGTGTGCCTGTTCGGGTGCGGCGGAAACCGTTCGAAGGACCGCCGGTATGAGATGGGTGAGATATCGTCGCGGATGGCGAATCTGACGATTGCGACGTCCGACAACCCGCGCTTTGAGGAGCCTGCGGACATCCTTAACGATATCGTGACCGGCATCCGGAAAGCGGACGGGGAGTACGTGACGATTATCGACCGCCGCGAAGCCATTCATTATGCGCTTGAGAATGCGAAGCCCGGCGACTGCATCGTGATTGCCGGCAAAGGACATGAAGACTATCAGGAAATCCGCGGCGTCAAATACCATATGGACGACCGTGAGATGGTGATCGAAGAGGCTGCCGGGCTCGGCATGGGCTGAGGGGCTTTGTAGTATTCCGGAGGGATGAGGATGCTTTATGCGGATGTGATAATCGATATTTCCGTGGCGTCGCTTGACCGGACGTTTCAATACCGGATTCCCGAAGAACTCCGGTGCCGGGTGCGGATCGGCTCCGCGGTCCGGGTTCCGTTCGGAAAGGGAAACACTCTCCGGAAAGGTTACATTGTCGGAATCGGCGGCACGCCCAAGTTTCCGCCGGAACGCACAAAGGATATTGTCGAGGTGCCGGAGCGGGAGCTGACCATCGAAGACCGGATGGTGGACCTTGCCTACTGGATGCGCGAGCAATACGGCGGAACGCTTTACGAAGCGCTCCGTACGGTCATTCCGGTCCGTGAGAAGGTGCAGAAGAAACCGAAACGCGTAATCCAAAGAACCGTTTCCGAGGAAGCCCTCAGGGAAGCTTACCGTCTTGCGGTTTTAAAGAAGCATAAAGCAAAGGCGAGACTTCTTGAGCCGCTCTGTACGCAGGAATTCATTCCTTATGAGCTGGCGACCGGCAAGATGAACATCTCGAAGCCGACCATCGATTTCTATGTCGGGGAGGGCATGCTCGAGGTCATTGACCGTTCTATGGAACGCTACGCCGGCGACGGCCTTCCGTTCGTTCTTAACGGCGAGCAGGAAAAGGCCGCGGAAGCAATTCTTAAAAGGCGCGTCGAAGGCAAGCCGTTTCTTCTGTTCGGAATTACCGGAAGCGGCAAGACGGAAGTGTATCTCAGAGTAATCGAACAGATTCTTTCGGAAGGAAAGCAGGCGATTGTCCTGATTCCGGAGATTGCGCTTACGTACCAGACGCTGCTTCGGTTCTTCCGCTGCTTCGGCGACCGCGTCGGCTATGTTCATTCGAAGATGGCGGCCGGCGACCGGTTCTTGATGAGCGAGAAAGCGAAGAACGGCGAGATTTCCGTTATGATCGGTCCGCGTTCGGCGCTGTTTACGCCGTTTCCGAATCTCGGACTGATTGTGATTGACGAGGAGCAGGAACTTTCTTACCACAGCGAAACGACTCCGAAATATTACGCCGACGAAGTCGCAAAGAAACGTGCCGCGGACTGCGGCGCGGCGGTTGTATTCGGTTCGGCGACGCCCTCCGTGAAGAGTTATTATCTGTCGGAGCAGGGCGAATATATCCGGCTTCAGCTGACGAAACGCGCCAAAGAAGGAGCCGAGCTTCCGAAAGCCGAGATTGTCGACATGCGCGACGAACTGCATTCAGGGAACCGGAGCATCCTGAGCGGAAGCCTTCGGAAGGCACTTACGGAATGCCTGCAGCGGAAGGAACAGGCAATGCTGTTTCTTAACAGGCGCGGTTATTCCGGAATGGTTTCGTGCCGCAGCTGCGGTGAGGTCATAAGGTGTCCGCATTGCGACATCTCGCTTACGTTACACCGGAGCGGTACGATGCAATGCCATTACTGCGGACATGCCGTGCGGCTTCCGGACGTATGTCCGTCGTGCGGTTCCAGATACATTTCCTCGTTTGGGACCGGAACGCAGAAGATTGAAGAATACGTAAAGAAGGAAGTCCCCGAGGCGCGCGTCATGCGGATGGACGCAGACACGACCAAAGGGAAGGACGGATACGAAACGATACTGTCCTCATTTTCCGAAGGGAAAGCCGACATTCTTGTGGGAACGCAGATGATTGTCAAGGGACACGATTTCGGGACTGTGACGCTTGTAGGCGTTCTGCTTGCGGATCTTTCGCTCGGCGTGTCCGAGTATTCCGCGGCGGAGCGGACGTTCCATCTGCTTGCGCAGGCCGCCGGAAGAGCGGGGCGCGACCGGCTTCCGGGGAAGGTAATCATTCAGACGTACCGCCCCGAGCATTATGCGCTTCAATGCGCCGCGGCGCAGGATTATCCTGCTTTCTATAAACAGGAGATTTCCTACCGCCGTATCTCGAAGTATCCGCCGTGCGCGAAGATGCTTAAGGTGCTGGGGCTTTCGAAGGACGAGGAAACGCTTAAGGAAGCGATGCAGGAGCTTGCAAGGAAAGCGACGGCCGGAGACATCACCGTGCTCGGTCCCGCCCCGGACTATGTCCGTTACGTGCAGGATACATTCCGGATGGTGCTTTACTGTAAGGCCGAATACCGCGAGGTTTTAAAGCATTTGAAGGACGATCTTGAGGAAATCGTCCGGGAAGGCGTATCCATACAGTTTGAGTTCAGCGATTAACTAAGGCGAAGGAGAGAAAAATGGCATTACGGAAGATTCGTACGCAGGGTGACAAAGTCCTTACGAAGGTGTGCAAGCCGGTGACGGAGATGAATGCGCGCACGGACGAACTGATTGATGACATGATTGAGACGATGTATCAGGCGGACGGCGTCGGGCTGGCGGCCCCGCAGGTCGGAATACTGAAACGGATTTTCGTCATCGATGTTTCGGAAGAAGGGAATTCCCCAATCGCATTTATCAACCCGGAGATCCTTTCTGCGGACGGCGAGCAGAGCGGCTATGAAGGGTGCTTAAGCGTACCCGGCAAGAGCGGCGTCGTGACGCGCCCGAACCATGTGAAGTGCCGTTACCAGGACCGCGACATGAAGTGGCAGGAGATTGAAGGCGAAGGGCTTCTGGCGCGCGCAATTCTTCATGAAAACGACCATCTTGACGGCCATCTCTATGTCGAGAAAGTGGAAGGCCGCCTGTATGACAATAAGGAATTAGAGGAAATGGCGGAAGCTGAGGAGCAGTAGAATGATCAGAGTTGTTTATATGGGAACGCCCGATATCGCCGCGGTGATTCTTGAGCGGCTGTTAAAGGAACCCTATGAAATCGTGCTTGCGGTTACGCAGCCCGACCGGCCGAAGGGAAGAGGCAAGGAACTCGCGATGTCGCCGGTCAAGCAGCTGGCACTTCGAAACGGCATTCCGGTATTCCAGCCCGAACGGCTCCGGAATCCCGATGCGGTAAATGTGATAGAAGAAGCCAAGCCCGACCTCATTGTCGTAGCGGCATTCGGGCAGATTCTTCCGAAAGCGGTGCTTGATCTTCCGAAATACGGATGCATCAACGTGCACGCGTCTCTGCTTCCCGCTTACCGCGGAGCAGCCCCGATTCAATGGGCGATTCTCGACGGGCAGGAGAAGACCGGCGTCACGATCATGTATATGAACGAAGGGCTCGATACCGGTGATATTCTTATGCAAAAAGAAATCGCGATTGCACCGGACGAGACCGGCGGCTCGCTGCACGATAAACTCGCAGAACTCGGAGCTGAGGCGCTTTGCGAGGCGCTTCCGGGAGTAATCGACGGAACGCTGAAACCCGTTCCGCAGGGCGAGATGACGACGCCGTATGCGAAGCAGCTTACGAAGGAGATGGGGCGGCTTGATTTTGACAGACACGCAGAAGAACTCGCCCGGTACGTGCGCGGACTGAATCCGTGGCCCGGAACCTATACCGAACTGGACGGACGCCTGTTAAAAATCTGGGCGGCGGAAGCGGTACCGTATGCGGGAACGGAAGCACCCGGAACGATTACGGACGTAACAAAGAAAAGCTTTACTTATGTTACCGGTGACGGCGGACTCTTAATCCGCGAACTGCAGCCGGAAGGGAAACGCCGCATGACCGCGGAAGAGTTCCTGCGGGGATATAAGCTTTGATACCGAAAGAAACCTTCTTTCAAAAGGAGAACGGATGGACGCTCGTGAATCTGCAATGAAGATGCTTGTCCGCATCAACGAAGACGGCGTGCTTTGCCATAAGGCGCTCCGTGCACTCGATGAGGACGGCCTTTCCGAAAAGGACCGGGCGCTTGTCACGAGGCTTGTCCACGGAACGCTTGAGCGGCAGCTCACTTGCGATTCGGTTTTAGCCGATTTGACCGGCAAGCCGGTCTCGAAGCTGAAAGCGAAGATCCGGAACCTGATGCGGATGACGGTTTACCAGCTGTTGTTTCTTTCGCAGATTCCGGATTCCGCTGCAGTCAACGAAGCGGTCAATCTGACGAAGAAGGCGGGCTATCCGTTCCTGACGGGATTCGTGAACGGCGTGCTTCGAAACCTCGTAAGAAAGATTAACGCGGCCGGCGGTCCGGAAGCGTACCTTCGGGAAGCCGAAGCGAAGCTTTCCGGAGAAGGACTCCTGTCGTTTCGTTACGCGATGCCAGGAGAACTCGTAAAGTATTATACCGAAAACTATCCCGACGAAGCGGAAAATCTGTTCCGGGCTTTTCTTAATGAAGGCAGCTTCGCGATCCGTTTGAACCGAAGCATCGGAACCATGGAGGAACTTACGGACAGTCTTCAAAAAGACGGCATTCCGTTTTCAAAGGGACTGCTTCCGAACACGCTCCGCCTGGAGCGGACCGGCAACCTTACCAGGACGGAAGCATACCGGCAAGGCCTCCTGTCGATTCAGGACGAAAGCTCGGCCCTTGCCGGCAACATCCTGCCGCTTAGAGAAGGAATGAAGGTGCTCGA
>JAGAES010000064.1 GCA_017613055.1 Lachnospiraceae bacterium
TGGGGGCTTTCGAAGATTCTCGACTCGGTTATAGGCGGGCTTGGGAAGGAACTTGGGCTGAATCCTTCGCTCTCGATTGTCACGGGCGTGTCCCGCTACGGCAAAGCGACCGCGGTCGCGGGCGCCTTCGATCCCCGTTTCCGGATGGTTGTTCCGTCCTGCAGCGGGGCCGGCGGACTGGCGCTGTACCGCTATCAGTCCGAAGGAAAGACCTATGATTTCTCTTCGCTCGGCGCTTCCGAAACTTACACCTACGAAAAGAACGAGCCGCTTGACTGCCTGCAGTCCGAAAGCGAACGGGGCTGGTTCAACGACGCATTCCTAAGTTATCCGACTCCGGACTCCCTTCCGGTTGAGCAGTACGAGCTGGCCGCACTGAGCGCCGCGCCGGACCGCACCTTCTTCGTGATCGGCTCCTGCACCGCAGAGGACTGGGTCAACGCCCCGTCCATGTGGCAATGCTTCTTAGAAGCGAAGAAGCTTTTTGATTTCCTCGGTTTATCCGACCGGATTGCCTGTAACTTCCACCGCGAAGGCCACGCCGTGCTCGAAGAAGACTTCCGCGTGATGCTTCCGTACTTCGACCGGATGATCCGAGGCCTCGATGTTCCGGTCGATTTCGACGCCCTTAAGACTTCCGTTTTTGCGCTTCCCTGCAATACCGATTAGACGAAAGCACCTCATTTATACGAAGAAATGCAAAAAATGTTGCCGAAAAAGCAACATTTTTTTGCGTTTCGGGGTTTTCCGAATTTCTTCCCGCGAGGTACTTCGGAAACCCTTGAAGCGCCTGTTTGGTTGCCGTATACTGAAGTTATCAGAATCCTTACAAAAGGAGGTTTTTGTATGAAAGATAACAAAAGAGTGTTTATCCGTCTGATCGTACTGTTCGCCATCTTCGCCGTGGCATTTGCCGTCGGTCTGATCGGCGACTATATCGATTTTGACAACCTGGAGGAAGCGTTCGGCAGTTTCCAGGCCATCCGGCTTCTGTATCTGTTGTGCATGGTTTGCTTCGTGCTGTTCATCGAGACGCTCCTCGTTTTCGTGCTGGGGCTGTTCGAGCCGGAGAACCACCGTGCGCGTTCGGTTCTTTCCATCGTTTCCAGCATGCTGAAATACATCACCGCGATAGTGATTCTCTGCTGGGGCCTTTCGATTCTCGGCTGCAACATTTCGACTATCGTTGCGAGCGTCGGAATCTTAGCCCTGGTAATCGGCTTCAGTGCCGAGAGCCTGATTGCCGATGTCGTGACCGGAACGTTCATGCTGTTTGAGAATCAGTATAACGTCGGCGACATCGTCGAAGTCGGCGGCTTCCGCGGTACCGTTACGAACATCGGAATCCGTACCACGAGCATTACCGATCCCGGCGGAAACGTGAAGATTGTCAACAATTCCGCGATGCAGAATATTCTGAACCGCTCCGATAAGATGTCCCGAAGCATCAGCGACATCGCGGTTCCTTACCCGACCGATCTTGAGAAGCTCGAGTCCCAGCTTCCGAAGCTGATGGATGAGATTTTCGCCGCGCATACCGACGTGATGAAGGAAGCGCCGCGTTATCTCGGCGTGCAGGAGCTTGCGGACAGCGCCGTAGTGCTCCGCTTCGTTGTAAATGTCGACGAGAAGGATATCTATTCGGGCGCCCGTCTTCTGAATCACGACCTGCTGCTCGGCTTCCGCAAACTCGGTGTGGAGTGCCCTTACCCGCAGATGGATGTGCATTTGGACAAATGACACACGCCTTAGGCTTATTTACTGAAAGGGGAGGATGGTATGGAATTTAACCGTTTGCCGGAAGAATACAATCGACCGCCGGAAGAATCTCCGATCCCCCCGGAGATTGCGATGCCGGCACCGGAATACCCTGCGATGACGCCGGAAGTGACTGCTCTTCCGGAAGAATTTGCCGAACTCCGTCCGGTTTCCGAGGAAAATGAGAAAAAGCCGGCTGACCGGAATCTGCTTCGGAGACTGCTTCGGAGCGCCGCCGTGCCCGTTGCTGCGGGCGTTGCGGCCGTTAGCCTTTTCTTCGCGGCCTCCGGATACGATCCGCTCGGAAACGACGTGCTGAACGGGTCTGAATCGGAAGGCTTCTCTCTTCCGAAAGTTGTCGCCGCGGACACGCCGACCCCGACGCCGACCGAGACGCCCACTCCGGAACCGACTCCGGCGTTAATCAATCTGCCGGAAGGCTCTGTTGCGGGTGCGGTAAATGTGACGCGTTACGTGATGCATGCGGACAACGAACCCGATTATCATTTTACGTCTTCGCAATGCGATACCGAGCAGGAAGCACTCGACGAAGTCCGCGCATGGCTTAAGACCTGGGGCGGAAACCCGAGGTTCCTGCCGGAGTCTTCGAGAAGCACGAGCTTCCTCGGGTATGAGTTAAGCGATGACTGCGAGTATTCCGGTTCGCTTTCCGAGCCTTCGTCGATACAGGTTCTGAGAGGTGAGATTTATGCCGTTTATCAGGAGGATATCTATTGCGACGCATGGCTTCGAAGCCACGGCGAAGGCTACTGTGAACGCGGAGACGCCACGCTTCCGAAGCTTCCGAACCTGGATCCGGATTTCGAAGGAAAGTACGCATGGAACGGCGTGGATCCCGAACAATACATCTTCTTGACGCTCGAAGGCGACAGCCAAAACCACTATCTTGAGATGGGCGCGGTATGGGGCAAACCTCCGTACAGTCAGTCTTTGATGGATGTTCCGGGAGCCACTTACAACCGGATTACGAACACGCTGACACTCAATAACTGTACCGCCGAATGTATCAACACGAACCTGATGGGCAACAGCTTTACGATTGAACTCATCGGGGAGAACCATATCGGATATATGATAATCTGGGGCGCCTGCTACGCGGGTTCCGTCACATTTACCGGAGACGGATTCTTAACCGTGAATGAGGATATGTCCCAGGCTTACGGTCTGGTTTTGGAGGCCGAGGGCAGCCCGAGCGCCATCCTAGTGGAACGCGGCGCAGACATTGAAATCAACGGAAGCACAAGCGCCATCTTCATTGAAGGGACGACGCTTGACCATCCGATCTGCTTCCTTGACGACCATACGCTTCTAGGCGGCGGCGTGCGGCATGTGGAATCCTACACCGGTAACGACGGCAACACTTATTACGATGCCTATGTCGTTACGCCGGACGGAGATCCCGCGACCTGCGTCACCTTCGAACCGTTCGATTGATTCTAAAAAAATTAGCGGTCTGCTCTTACGGGCAGGCCGCTTTCTCTTGTCTTATTCCGGTGCGGGCTTTCCTTTCTGCCCGCGCTGTCTTTTTTCATGCCCGGAAGCCTTCCCGGTTGACTTCCTCAATCCGCGTCAGTTCTTCGGTCTTCGCTATCGCTCGCTCAAACTCCTCTTCCACCTGCTTCTCGGCGTTCGCAAGCCCTTTCACCGGCGGCTCTTCCGGAGGGTCCTCTTTTCTTGCGCGCCCAAGCGCGAAATTCGCAAGAACCGTGAATACGCCGCAGGAAATCATCAGGAAATAATACGTGATTCCGCGGTTTAAAAGCAGTCCGGCGCCCATCACTTCGGGTGCGAACAGTCTCCGCTGCAGATTCACAAACACAAGCTCGTTGGCACCTGCCGCGCCGGGAATCGGAAGCATGTCAACCGAAAGCGACAGAATCGCCTGGACCGCAACGACGCTCAGCCAGTCCACATGCCTTACGCCGAGTGCTTTCGCGACGCAAAATGTGACCGAGAAGAACGCAAGTCTCTGCACGACCGTGTACAAAAACAGCCGGAAGACAACCCATTTGTTATCGCGCAGATAACCCGAGCCGTAGTGATACATCGAAATCGACGCCTGCGCTTTTCTTTTCGATGCCTCCGGGTCTTTCACAAGCCGGATTTTCGCACCGATATTGATAATTTTGTCAACGAGTGCGGAAGCAGCCTTCGGACGGAAGATTCCGATCCACAGAAAGAAGATGGAAATCAGCTGGAACAGAACGCCGATGGAAAACAGAATCGGCACTTTGCGGATCGAAGAAAGCACAAGCTCCGGGCGGAAGATCAGCGCAATCAGGAAGATGGTCAGAAATGCCGCCTTATACCAGACCGCAATCATCATACAGGCAAGCGCGCCGACCAGAACGTCCACGCCGAACCGGGTCATGTAGACCATCTGAATCGGCTGTCCGCCGGCCGCTCCGGGCGTGATCTGCGCAAAAAAATACTCGACGTTCGAAAGCAGAAAACACCTCCAGAGGCTGATCTTCTGCTTCATTCCGTCGAACATGACCTTCAGTTGTACCGACTCGATGAAGATGAACAGAATCATCAGGGAAGCACCGAGCAATACCCACTGTTTCTTTGCATTTCTAAGACAATGAATAATCCGTTTTGCATCGCGGCCGCGGAACATCAGATAGAGAATGACCGCGGTCATCACCACGATAAAGGATATCTGGAAAAAATAATTCAGTTTCTTTCTGGTTTTCTTCAAAACGGCCCCACAAAAACGGATTTTCAGTACTTATCCTTTTTACCACGAAAGAACTGTTTTGTCAATGTAAACTGCCTATTTCCGTGCGCTTTCCGAAGCATCCTCGAAAAGGAACCGCAGCGCCATCCGGTAGCCTTCGAAGCCGTAGCCCGCAAAGGTCTTTTTACAGGCCATTCCGGCGTAGGAAATCTGCCGGAACGGTTCGCGTTCGGACACGTTTGAGATATGCACTTCAACGGCCGGAATCGAAACCGCCTTCAAGGCGTCAAGAATCGCCACGCTCGTATGCGTATAGGCCGCCGGGTTGATGACGATTCCGTCATAGACGCCGTAAGCCGCCTGAATACGGTCTACAAGGTCGCCCTCGTGGTTGCTCTGAAAACAATCCGCTTCAATTCCGAGCCCGTCCGCCGACGTTTTAATGAATTCGAGCAGGTCCGCGTAGGTCTGTGCGCCGTAGATACCGGGCTCGCAAATGCCGAGCATGTTGATGTTCGGTCCGTTAATGACTAAAACCTTCATGAAAAGTCTGTCTCCAAGTTTTCTAAAATCCGTTTCGCGGTTTCTTCTCCGTCCTCCCCGGTAACCGGTACCGAAAGGTCGGAAAACCGTTCATACATCGGCTTCCGCTCGGCATAAATCTCCGCGGGCGTCCGCTTCATGGAAAGCGGCCTGTGCGCCGTTTCGAGCCTTGAAACATCCCTCTGAAGCCATACAAGAACGCCGTTTTGGTGAAGAAGCGGAAAGTTTTCTTCTCTTGTCACCACTCCGCCGCCGGTCGAAAGGACGATTCCCGATTGCTTTCCGAGTTCCTTAAGCACTTCGGTTTCCATAAGGCGGAATTCGGGCTCTCCCCTTGAAAGAATCGCATCTTCAGGAGTCATCCCGTACTTTTTCGTAAACGCTTCGTCCGAATCGAGAACCTCACGCCCCGTAAGCGTTCCGAGCCGTTTTGCTACGGTTGACTTTCCGCATCCCGGCATCCCGATCAGAACGATGTTTTGTAATTCCTTCGAAAGGACCCCGTAAATCCGGTCAATCTCCGAATCCTTAATCTCCGCTCCCGTAAAGAGCTCCGCGCTCCGTTTCGCCTGTGCGACAAGCATATAAAGCCCGTTCTCAACGGGAATTCCGAGGCTTTCCGCCTCCAGAAGAAGCGCCGTCCTCGCGGGATTATAAATCAAATCAAGAACACCGTTACACTTCGGAAAATGCGAAAGCGACACGGCGCTTTCCCCGTTGTTCGGGTACATTCCGAGCGGCGTTGTGTTGACAATCACTTCGGCATCGGCATGTTTTTCAAGGTTCTCATAATTATCCGGCCCCTTCCGGCTGATTACAACCGGCTTCGCGCCGAGCTTATTAAGCACATATAAAACCGATGCCGCGGCGCCGCCGTTTCCCAGAACAAGCACCTTGCGGTTTCCGACAGCAATGCCTGAGTGCGATACCATTTTCCGAAAGCCATATGCGTCGGTATTATCTCCGTAAAGCATTCCGTCCGGTTTTCTTACAATCGTATTGACGCTTCCGATTTCCGCTGCCGCGTCTCCGAGTCCGTTCAGGAAGGGAATGACGGTTTTTTTGTACGGAATCGTGACGTTCAGGCCGTCCCATTTGCCGTCCTTAAGAAACCCGGCCACTTCGTCCGGAGTTTTCTCAAAAAGCCCGTATGAATAGAACCCGAGCATCGCATGAATCGCGGGCGAGAAGCTGTGCGACAGGTGCTCGCCGAGCAAACCGCATTGCAACATATCAGATAACCTCGCTGTAGCTGCCGAGATACTGGAAGAAATCGCAGGAATTCTGCAATTCTCCGATTAACTGTGTCAGATTCGGGGAATACACCGGCGTATCCAGGTCGAAATAGAACATGAACTCGAACTCGCGGTCCGGAAGCGGACGGCTTTCGAGCTTGTTGAGGTTGATGCCGAGCGCATAAAAGCGGGACAGCATCTTATAAAGGGAGCCCTGCTCGTGCGGAAGCGTCATCATCAGACTTGTGCGGTTCGCCCCGGGGTAAATCTCAAGTTTCTTCGCGATACAGATGAACCGCGTATAGTTGTTATCCGTATTCTGAACCGATTTCTGAAGGCATGTAAGGCCGTACTGCTTCTCGCACTGTTCGCTCGCAAGCGCTGCGATGTCGTTCCGTCCGCTGTCCGCAACCATTTTCGCGGCAACGGCGGTGTTTTCGCACGGAATCACGCGAACGTTCTTAAGCGTCTGCAGGAAATCCGAGCACTGGCTGATTGCCTGCTCGTGGGAATAAATCTCTTTGATATCGGAAAGCTTCGCGCCTGCGTTACAAAGCAGATTGTGGCGGATCTTCAGCCGGATGCTTCGAACCACATAGAAACGGTGTTTCATCATCAGGTCGTAAACCTTGTTCACCGAACCTGCGCTGCTGTTCTCAAGCGGAACGACGCCGTAGGTGCAAAGCCCGCTTTCGATGGCCGAGAATACCGCCTCGAAAGAAGAGCAGAAGAAGGTCTTCGGATAGCGGAACAGCTTCTCGCAGGCCGCCTGGGAATTGGCTCCGGCGATGCCTTGACATGCAACGCTGGGGCTGTCCGGGAGCATTGTCGGCGTCTTCTCGACAGCCTCTTTAATCTGTGCGGTCAGCTCCGTTCCTTCGCCGTTCAGTCTCGCCTGATAGCTCCGGCTCATCTCGAAAAGCACCTGAAACAGAAGCGGTGTGTATTCCTTGAGATCATCCTTTGTTTTCGAAAGAACGTCAAGAAGCTTCTCCTTCTCCCTTCCCTGGTCGCGGACCGGCATCGCATTCGCCTTCTTGTACTCGGCGATCGCAGCTGCCACATCCATCCGCTCCTCGAAAAGCCGGATCAGGCTGTCGTCGATTTCATCAATTTTCTTACGGTAATCCTGAATGTTCAAAATGTCTTCTCCTTCCGTCTCGAAAGCAGGGCATCATATACGGCAATTGCCGCGGCCGCCTCCACAACAGGCACCGCGCGCGGCACAATACAAGGGTCGTGCCTTCCCTGAACCGTCAGCTCCGTCACCTGTCCGGTCGCAAGATTCACGCTCTGCTGCGCTTTCGCAATCGAGGGCGTCGGTTTAATCGCTACGGCAAATGTGACGGGCATCCCGTTCGTAATCCCGCCGAGAATGCCTCCGCAATGGTTTGTTTCGGTCTTCACGGTTCCGTCCGCCATCGTAAAGCGGTCGTTATTCTCGCTTCCGAGCATCTCTGCTGCGGCAAATCCCGCACCGAACCCGATTCCTTTCACCGCGGGAATTCCGAATATGATTTGCGCAATCCGGTTCTCCATTCCGTCAAACATCGGATCCCCGAGTCCCGCGGGAAGCCCGAGCACCGCACAGTCGATGATGCCGCCGACCGAATCACCGTCCGCTTTGACTTCGGCGATTCTTGCCTGCATCTTTTCGCCCTGCACATCACTCACTGTCGGAAAAGCCTTACCGGTAACCGCTTCTGTAAGCTCTCCTTCGTCCTTCACGCCGCCGATCGCCGCAATCCTTGCAATCACGCGGATGCCTTCTTTTTCAAGTAATTGCTTGCAGATGCCTCCCGCAATGCAAAGGGGTGCAGTAAGCCGGCCTGAGAAATGACCGCCGCCGGCAGCATCCTGCTTTCCGTTATATTTGATATACGCTGTATAATCCGCATGTCCGGGGCGCGGAACCGTCTTCAGATTCGCATAATCCTGCGAACGGGTATCGGTATTTCGGATAATTGCCGTAATCGGCGTCCCGCACGTCATATTCTCCACAAGGCCGCTCAGAAATTCCGGCTTGTCGGCTTCCCTGCGGGCGGTCGAGTAAGCGTTCTGCCCGGGCGCGCGGCGGGACAGAAACGCTTCGAGCGCCTCGAGATCCACGCGCTCGCCTGCGGGAATGCCTTCCAGCGTCATTCCGATGGCCGGCGAATGCGACTGCCCGAATATGGTTACGCGTATGTTTTCTCCGTAAGTACTGCCCATCACAATACCTCCATTTGTTCGAAGTCCTCGAAGAATGCGGGATAGGATTTGGCGACGCATGCTGCGTCTTCGATCGTAACGTCCGCTTCGCAGATGCCTGCTGCCACGGCTGCTGCCATCGCAATCCGGTGATCGTTCACGGGGTTCACCGTTCCGCCTGTCAGGCGGGTTCTACCGTAGATAATCAGTCCGTCTTCAGTTTCCGTAACGTCTCCGTCGAGTGCCGTAAGCATTGCCGCGGTGGACCTAAGGCGGTCCGATTCCTTAAAGCGGAGCCGTTCCGCGTGGACGATTCTCGTTTCGCCCTTCGCGCCTGCCGCAAGGACGCTGATTACCGGAACAAGATCCGGAATTCCGGAAGCATCCACCGTGAAGCCCCGAAGCGGGCCGTTTTTAACAAGGATTCCGTCCTTTTGTACGGTTACTTCGGCTCCGAAGCTTCGAAGAACCGAAAGGATTTTCATATCGCCCTGCGCGGTATCCGAGGAAAGTCCTTTTACAAGGATTCCTTTTTCGGAGAATGCCCCTGCGCAAAGGAAAAACGCCGCATTCGACCAGTCCCGCTCAACGATAATATGCTCTTTTACCTGATAGGTCTGGCCGCCGGGAACCGTATATTCCTGCCCGCTTTTCGTAAAGCGGATGCCGGCTTCCGTGACGGCTTTCTCCGTCATTGTAATATACGAAGCAGACTCGGTTCTTCCGGTAATTCTTATCGTGCTGTTTTCCTTAAGAAGCGGAAGTGCGAAGAGAAGCCCCGAGATAAACTGCGACGAAACGTCTCCGGGAATCTTGTAAAGTCCTCCCGAAAGCTGCCCCGAGCAGTGTAATTCCGCACCTTCCTGCCGGATCTCCGCGCCGTGCTTTGTAAGCGCTTCGATCAATTCGCCGTGCGGACGGTCCGGTAATTTTCCTTCCATGGAGAATGCGACCGAAACCCCGAGTGCCGCGGCAACCGGCAACAGAAAACGAAGCGTGGAGCCGCTTTCGCCGCAGGGAAGAAGCTTTTCTTTGCTCCCTTCGGCTCTGCATTCAGATAAGTTTACGGGAGTAACCCGGATGCCTTCCTCAGCCTTTGTAAACCGTGCTCCGAGCGCCGTAAGGCAGTCCATCGTCGCCTGAATATCCTTCGAAATCCCGTCGCATTCGATTACGGACGGCAGGTCCGACAAAGCGGCACAAATCAATTGTCTGTGGGCAGCGGATTTCGATGCGGGAATCGTTACCGACCCGCTCCGAGCGCCCGCCCGAACCGTTTTATTCATGCGCTCCGCCCTTTCTGAGCCAGTCCGGAAACTCCGTCGCCGGAATCGTATGTACCGTGCACTTTCCGATTGCTTCCGGTATTACAAGGCGCATTGATGCGCCGGTATTCTTCTTGTCGCTTCCGGCCGCTGCTGCCAGTTCCGTTACGGAGTACGGCGGGAATTCGGTCGGAAGGCCGTATTTTTGAATCAGAGCGGTCACATTTTCCGCGGTTTCCGGGCTGCAGAGCCCGTACTTTGCGGATGCACGCGCAATTGCCGCCATTCCGATGGCAACGCCCTGTCCGTGCGGGATGCGATAATCACTGCAGGCCTCGACGGCATGCCCGATCGTGTGCCCGAGGTTTAAAAGCATGCGCTGTCCGCGGTCGAATTCGTCCGCTTCGACATAGTCGCGCTTAATCGAAACACACCGCTCGATAATCTCTTCATATTGGCTGCAGACGGGCTTCGAGGCAAGTTTCGAGAACAGTTCCATACCGTCCAAAACGCCGTATTTGATGATTTCCGCGCAACCGTTTTTGTATTCTTCTTCGGGAAGCGTCCGGAGCGTATCCGGGTCGCAGAGAACAAGCACCGGCTGGTAAAACGCGCCGGCCTGATTCTTCCCGTTCGGAAGATCCACCGCGGTCTTTCCGCCGACCGAAGAGTCGACCGCCGCAAGAAGCGTGGTCGGAACCTGTACGAACGGAATGCCCCTGCGGTACGTCGCCGCGGCAAATCCCGCAAGATCCCCGACAACTCCGCCGCCGAGTGCGACCAGAAGGTCATCCCTTGTGAGTCCCGCGTCGCAAAGTTTCGTAAGAAGCTCGCCGTAAACCGTCAGATTCTTGCTTTCTTCCCCGTTCGGAAAGACGAATCGGTCCGTAACGTATCCGGCTTTTGCAAGGCTTTCTGCGACAATATCTCCGTAAAGCGGATACACGTTGTCGTCGGAGACAATCATCACCCGCTTCGCATCGGAAACCGCGCCGATCTGCTTCCCGATTTCGGGGAGCAATCCGCGTCCGATCCGCACTTCATAGCCTTTGCCGGCCTTTACGGTTACGGTTTTCACTTTCCGTCTACCTCCTCTTTCCGTCTGCGGCCCTCGTCCAAAAGCCGCTTCATCGTCTCCCGGTCGTCCGTCTCAAGGGCGTCCCGGTATTCTTTCATATGTGCCATCAGCGTATCGATTTCGCTGATTAAGTTTTCCTTGTTATCGAAGAAAAGCTGCGTCCACATCTCCGGATTCAGCCACGCAACGCGTGTCAGATCCTTGTAGCTTCCGGCCGACATTCCGGTGTGAATCTTCGCGGTTTCGCTCTTCACGTATGCATTCGACACCACGTGCGCAAGCTGTGAGGAAAATGCGATGACTTTGTCGTGTGTTTCGGCCGTCGTTACGGTAATGCTTCCGAATCCGGCCGGTTTCAGTAACGTTTTGACCCGGTCGAGAAATGTGATGTCGTCATTCTTCGAAGGAACGAGTACCATCGGTGCGCCGACGTACAGATCCCCGCGGGAATACTTAAATCCCGAGAACTGCGTGCCGGCCATCGGATGCCCGCCGATATAAGTGAAGCCGTACTTCTCGGCAAGCGCAAAGCCCCTGTCCACAATGTTTCCTTTCGTTCCGCAGCAGTCGATAACGACCGGATTCTTCCCGAATACCGGACCCTTCTCTTCCATATAATGAACGGCTGCCTCCGGATAGGTGCAGATCAGAATCAGGTCACACCCTGGGATCGTTTCGTCCGTCAGTTCTTCGGAAACCGCGCCGTCCAGTTTTGCGAACGAGAAAATCGTTGCATTTGTGTCAAATGCCGCTACCGTATGGCCCGCGGCATGGTAAGCCTTGGCAAAAGAGCCTCCGATCAGCCCGAGGCCCACAATTCCGACCTTCATCTTACGGCCTCCCGTACTGCGTAAACCTTCTTCGCAAGCGCGTCAAATTCTTCCGGACGGATTGACTGCGCGCCGTCGCAAAGCGCATGCGGCGGGTCGTTGTGAACCTCAATCAACAGACCGTCACAGCCGCTCGCAGCCGCGGCAAGCGCCATCGGAGGAACCATTCTGGCCATACCCGTTGCGTGGCTCGGATCAACAACTACCGGCAGATGCGTCAGCTCGTGAAGCATCGGAACCGCGGAAAGGTCTAACGTATTTCTCAGGTAATCGCTGTAGGAACGGATGCCGCGCTCGCAGAGGATTACGTTCTCGTTGCCGCTTGCCATAATATACTCGGCGCTCATCAGGAGCTCTTTAAGCGTCCCCGCAAGACCCCGTTTCAGAAGAATCGGCTTGCCGGTATGGCCGAGTTCTCTTAGTAAATCAAAGTTTTGCGTGTTACGCGCACCGACCTGAAGCACGTCCACATCCTCGAAAAGAGGCAGGTCGGAAGCGTTCATGATTTCCGTAACAATCGGAAGCCCCGTCTCCTGTCTCGCAATCTTCAAAAGTTCGATTCCTTCTGCCTTCAGTCCCTGGAAATCATAGGGCGAAGTACGCGGTTTGAACGCGCCGCCTCGAAGCATATGCGCTCCGGAAGCCTTTACGGCCTTGGCGATGCCGACAATCTGCTCTTCGGATTCCACTGAGCACGGGCCGGCAATCAGGCAGAAGTTTCCGCCGCCGATTTTGACCCCGCCGACATCGATTACGGTATCCTCGGGATGGAATTTGCGGTTTGCGCACTTAAAGGTTTCGGTCACACGCTTGACGGCTTCCACAATATCAAGGCTCGCCACAAGGTCCGAATCCACCTTGCTGGTATCGCCGATCAGACCGAGCACGGTCTGGAATTCTCCTTCCGATACATGCACGCCGAGTCCGAGGCTCTTGAACCAGTCAATCAGCTGTGCCTCGCGTTCCGTATCTACATGGGGCTTTAATACGACTATCATTTTCTTATCCTCCGAATTACCTGTATGATTAAAAATGCGGCCCAGGTTAATCTGTGCCGCAAAGGTTTCATGATCTTACTCACAAACGATTACACCGCAAACTAACCTTACCATAAAAGTCGGTAAAGGAAAAGTAATACCAGTAAAAATATGCGGTAAATCTTGCTTTTTTCATGAAAGAGGTTCCTTTTCTCTTGTTACTATGGTGGTATAGCCGCCTGCGCGGTGCATCGCGGCCTTCTTGCCCTGCTCAATCGAGTCCCGAAGAATCGTCAGATCCGGAGCAATGTTGTCCGGGCATACAAGCTCTCCTGTTTCCAGCTCCATTTCGTAGCTCTCAAGCACCGCACGCGCAATGTTGACGCGCGATTTCATGCTGAGATGGCAATGTGCCGTGAACATCTGAAGAAGCGAATACCAGGGGCTTCCGTGGCGTCCCGCGGTCACATAAAGAAGCTCTCTCTTCTCGCCGGGCGTCATGTTCGCAACAAAGTTCATAAGCGCTTTCCCAATCGCGTCGTCCGGGTCTTCCGGCGCGACTCCGTCGAAATACTCCGGGAACAGATACGCAAGATAATACGGAAGCGGATTCAATCCGAGCGTGCGGAACCACTCGCATCCGGTGAAGAGATCCGGCGAGGTGACGCCGTTTTCCCAGTTCTGCACCGTTTTCACGGAGATCCCGAGCGCTCCGGCTATCTCCGCCTGCGTCTTGCCCGCGTCCGCGCGCGAACTGGACCAGACCTGCGCAAACCGCTTGCGCCGCTCTGCCTGATCTTCCGCTTTCATTACGCTCTCGTTCTCCATCGATATCACCTTTTCGCTTATGGGAAAATTCTTACTTGCAATTACCCTCTGTACATGGTAACATATTTCTTGATTGGCATCATTATAGGTTTGAAGAACTGCTTTGTCAAGACAAATGTGACGCTTTTTCACATTTTCCGAAGATAACACTACCGGTCATTGACACCATCCTTGTGGAGAGAGGAACTCTTTATTATGTATCTTATCAGTTGCTGCTCAACCGTTGATTTTTCGGCCGAACACCTTGCTTCGCGCGGAATCCGCTGTATTTCCTTTCATTATGAACTGGACGGCGTTGCTTATGCGGACGATTTCGGTAAGACCGTTCCGTTCGCGGACTTTTATGAAGCGATGCGAAACGGCGCGGACACGAAGACAAGCCAAATTAATATCAATGAATACTATGATTACTTCAAGGGTATGCTTTCGGAGGGGTATGACGTCCTGCACGTGGCATTTTCCAGCGGGCTTTCCGGCTCAATCAACAGCGCACAGAATGCTGCGGCCATGTTAAAAGACGAGTTTCCGGAGCGGACCATCTGCATTATCGATTCGGTCAACGCCTCTGCGGGGCACGGTTTGCTTGTGGACATTGCCGCCGATCTTAAGGCCGAGGGACTGTCTCTTTCGGAGGCCGCCAAGCGGCTTGAAGCCGAGGTTTTGCATGCGCAGGCTTGGTTTTTCACGACAACACTCAAGTATTTCATCCGCGGCGGACGGATTTCGAAAGCAGCGGGACTGATCGGCGAGACGCTCGGCATCTGCCCTCTTCTGACCATCAATTCCGAAGGAAAGCTTGTTCCGATGGAGAAAATCCGCACCAAGAAGAAGGTTGAACTGGCGCTTGTGGACAAATTCGCCGAGCTCGCGGACTCCGGCACGGATTACGACGGCCCCTGCCACATCTGCCATTCCGACTGCATCGAAGACGCGCAGGCCGTCATTGCAATGATTGAGGCGCGTTTCCCGAAGCTGAGAGGGAAGGTTCAGCTTCACGAGGTCGGTACCATTATCGGAAGCCACACCGGTCCGGGTACCGTCGGTCTGTTCTTCCACGGAAAAGAAAAAGCTTAAACAGCATATAAGATAAAAAATCAGGGGCTGCCGCATGATGCGACAGCCCCTTTCGCGTCCACGAGGGGATTTGAACCTCCGACCTACCGCTTAGGAGGCGGTCGCTCTATCCTGCTGAGCTACGTGGACATATAGAATCAACGCCGTCCGGAATTCCGGATATGCGTGATACACTAATTTTACCGGTCCTAACGGTCGAAATCGACGCGTCCCTGAAGCCATACAACGCCGCGGAAACGCCGGCCGGGCTCGGGAATTCCGAGCAGATCCTTCGCATTTACGCAAAGGTCAAGAATCAGGTTGCTGCATTCCGTTTCCATCAGGTAAATCCGCTCGCCGGTCACGGAATTCGTGCGTTCTTCGAGAGAATGGATGTTCCCGACAATCCGGTATACTTCGCTTTCCATTCCGTACGGGACGAACGACGTGTCAACGATAGAGAAAACATCTTCTTTCTTCATCCGGTCCGAGACGGCGGTATACGTGTCAATCTCGCGAATCGCAAGATGATCGATGGCTTCCTGGTTGCCGTTCTTCGCGGCAGCAACCATTTTGGCGAACTTCTTCGCTTCTTCGTTGTCCGCAGGGACCGCTTCGGTCTTCAAAGTCGGAAAGAGAATGGTTCCTTCCGAGGCGAGTGCCGCAATCCTTATCGGAAAATGAAACGATGTCTTTCCGCGTTTGCTGACCCGGAGATAATCCACCGCGTTCTGCAATTGGAATATCAAAGCGACTCCGAGACGGTAATCTTCGCAAAGCGCTCCGTAGGAATCATTTTCACTTTTCTTCTCGATGAATGTTTCCTCGGTGCTCGAAACGAAACGGGGGGTCAGGAAAGGAAAATAATGATCCAGGTGAAAAACATCCTGCTCGTCCATCTGTCCCCGGACAATCACGCCCATCCCGGGTGCATACTCACGAGCGAACTCGACGTACTGGTCGTCGGAGGTCTGGGAAAGCGAAATCATCGCTTTTCGATTCGCATAACGGATTATGTCATCGGTCAGCTTCTGCTCTGCTTCTTTTGTATTAATGTTGCTGAAGCCTATGCTTCTTAAATAACTGTGCATTTCTTAAACGAACTCTCTAAATAAAATAATGCGATATTTTAATATCTTGTCTGCGATTCTTTTCTCTGCTCTTTAGGGTTTGCCCGAATTCGATTTTAATATCGTCTCTGAGAGCCCCCTTGTTTTATGAGCGTCATTAAAGCGACTGAATCGCCTCAATGGAAGTCTGGGCTTCCTCCAGAACCTGACGCTCTTCTTCCGAGAGAATGACAAAGGTGTTGCCCTTGATGACTTCCTTCACGTATGTATAACAGCCCTCCCGGTTGTGCATGCTCGTCATGATGAAGCCGTCGTTGTCATCATTCAGAAGGCAGAGGCTGTAGCTGAGCTTTCCGCCCATCTCGGCGAAAGCGTCATAACGGTGAATGGCAATTTTCTTGAACGAGGTGTCGCGCGCGTCCTCCAAAAGCTTCACGCGGTCAATTGTATCGTCCAGCCGGTCGTTCAGCGTATCGATCTGCTTAAAGCGGACGAGGAACCTTTCTTCCAGGCTCTTTCCGCTGCTGCCCCGCATAAAATCGCGATAACGGTCTTTAATCTGGTTATACTTGAACACCATAACCATATTAAAGAAGAGCAACAGAAGCAGCATGATCAGTATGGCCAAAATCATGTAGTCGGAGTTTACTCCCAAATCTTCAAACATATTCTCCTCCAGATTCTCTGTTTCTCTAGTTTATGCCGGGAACCCCGAGAAGGTCCATCAGCCGTTCAAACTCCTCGGCGGAGTAGTATTCAATCTCAATCTTTCCTTTGTTCCGGTCGCTTCTCTTAATGGCAACCTTCGTGCCGAGACACCGCTTCAGGTTCTCTTCGTAACGGCGGTATACGGCTTCTTCGGAAGGATTCTTCGCTTCTTTCTCTTTCGGCTTCGCAGGGGTAAGAAGTTTTTTGACATAAGCTTCCGTCTCGCGGGCGCTCATTCCCTCGTCAACCACCTTCTTGGCGGCAGCAGACTGCATCTTGCCGTCTTCAATGGCAAGAAGCGCCCTGGCCTGGCCGGCGAAGATCGTCCCGTCAATCAGCATCTGCTGTACATCTTCCTGAAGCTTCAGAAGGCGAAGCGCGTTGGTTACCGCAACACGGCTCTTGCCTACACGGCGGGCAACATCTTCCTGCTTCAGCTTGAATTCTTTAATCAGTTTCTGATAAGCAACCGCTTCTTCGACGGCGTTCAGGTTCTCGCGCTGCAGGTTCTCAATCAGGGCAATCTCGAAAAGCTCCTGCGGCTCGTAATTCTTGACAAGAACCGGTACTTCTTTTAATCCGGCCATTCTGGCCGCTCTCCAGCGGCGCTCACCGGCAATGATTTCGTAGAAGTCGCCGTTCTCCCGGACAATCAGCGGTGAAATGATGCCGTGAATGCGGATGGAATCCGCAAGTTCCTTGAGTGCGTCTTCGTCAAAATTCCGGCGCGGCTGATTCCGATTCGGTTCAACCTTGCCGATCGGAAGAAATGTTTCACGTGAAACCTTATCGTCTTTTTTCTGTACGGCTTCCTTTACTTCCCGGTCAAGACGGTTCGAAATCAAGGATTCCAGGCCTTTTCCGAGTCCTTTTTTAGCTGCCATAAGTAACCTCCGTTAATCCGTTCGTCAGCGAAATGCTTTGTGTTTGCGAATCTTAGCCTTGCGTCCGTCGATTGCGAGAATCTCCCGGGCAAAATTCCGATACGCTTCCGCGCCGGCGGAACGGCGGTCATATTGCGTAATCGGCTCTCCGTAGCTCGGCGCTTCGGAAAGGCGGACAGACCGCGGAATTACCGTGCGGAATATATGTTCCTGCAGGGTCTGCTGTACGTTCTGAATAACCTGGGCGGAAAGACGCGTACGTCCGTCGAACATCGTAAAGAGAATTCCACCGAACGTCAGATTGTCATTAAGGCGGGTTTGTACCATCTGAACCGTCTCAAGGAGCTGTGACAGGCCTTCGAGTGCATAGAATTCGCACTGGAGCGGGCAGATCATTGTGTCTGCGGCACAAAGTCCGTTCAGAACAAGGATGTTCAAAGACGGCGGACAGTCAATAACAATATAGTCATAACGCGAAGAAACCATCTTCAGTTCCTCACGGAGTATATACTCGCGGTCATCCGCGGAAAGCAGCTCGGCTTCGGCTCCGGCAAGATCCACCGTGGACGGAACGACATCCAGTCCGACAAACGCGGTATGGACAATCGCGTCTTCAATCGGCTTCTCGCCGATCAGCACGCGGTAGGTATTCGCTGCCTCGCGGTTTTTCTCGACGCCGAGCCCGCTCGTGGCATTTCCCTGCGGGTCGATATCAACCAAAAGAACGCTCATGCCGAATTCTGCAAGGCAGGCCGAAAGATTAACGGCCGTCGTAGTCTTGCCGACGCCGCCCTTTTGATTGGAAATTGCAATTATCTTTGCCATAGGTACCTCTTATATCGGTAATAAAGGTGTGCACTCGAAAGTATATCACACTTTCCCGAATAGTTCCACACAAATATGAAATGTTTCACGTGAAACATTTTGTCATTTCAGAAGCGGGGCCTTCATCGGTTTGCCGCCGCCGCGAGGATACTTCGGCGGCGTTTGGGAGGTTTTCTCGATGACAACCATCTTTCTGGGAAGGTCACTCGTGGGAATGTCGTAGTTTAAAACCTCTCCCACGCGTCCGCCAAGCGTTGTAACGGCATAACGGCCTTCCGAGATTTCGGCGTCTGCACCGTCAGCCTTGTAGGAAAGAAAGCGTCCGCCGGGCCTGACAAAAGGGATGCAGAGCTCGGAAAGGGATGCAAGCCTTGCAACCGCACGCGAGACGGCGTAATCGAAAGTTTCCCGATATTCTTCCTTGCGGGATAACTCTTCTGCGCGCCCATGAATACAGGATATTGCGGTTAAACCAAGCTCACTGACAACATCTTGTAGAAACAGCACCCTTTTCTGCAAGGAGTCGAGTAATACGATCTCAAGCTCGGGACAGAATATCTTAATCGGAATGCCCGGGAACCCTGCGCCGGTTCCGATGTCAATCAGACGGGCGTCCTTTTCGCCGCGATATGCCTTAACAAAGCATAAGCTGTCAAGCCAATGCTTAACGACAACTTCCTCATAATCCGTAATCGCCGTCAGGTTCATAACCTGATTCTTCGAAACCATCAGCTCATAATAACGGTGCAGCTTCGAAATCTTCTCGTCATCAAAAGGAATCGAAAGGGCGGTCAGGCCTTCCTTAAGCCTTGTGTCATCATACATTCCGGCTGCCCTCCTCCCGAAGCATACGCTCCAAAAAGACCAAAAGCACGGATATATCGGCCGGTGAGACGCCGCTGATTCTGGAAGCCTGCCCCACATTTACCGGACGGAACAACTTTAATTTCTGTCTTGCCTCAAGCCGGAGCGACGGAACCGCATCATAATCAAAGCCCTCCGGAATGCGCCGGTTCTCAAGCTTTTTAAAATGCTCTACCTGCTGCAGCTGCCGCTGAATGTAGCCTTCATAACGGATATTGATAACGACCTGCTCGATGACATCCGCAGGAAGCGGCTTACGGTCCGGGTCAAGCGGAGCAAGACTTTCATAAGAAAGCTCAGGTCTTCGCAGAAGTTCAAGAAGCGATGTCGCCGTATGAATCTCTGCCGTGCCGAGTCCGGAAAGCGTTTTGCAAACCGCTTCGGAAGCCCCGAGGACAACAAGCGAGAGCCTTTCTAACTCATCTTCGATTGCCTCTCTCTTTGCACAGAACTTCGCGTACCGCTCCTCGGATACAAGTCCGATCTCATGCCCGATTTCCGTGAGACGGAGATCCGCATTATCCTGACGAAGGAGCAGACGGTATTCCGCACGGCTCGTCATCATCCGGTAAGGCTCGTGCGTTTCTTTCGTAACCAGATCGTCAATCAGAACGCCGATGTATGCCTGCGAACGGTCAAGCGTGATGCCTTCCTTCCCCTGTACGTAGCGGGAAGCGTTGATGCCCGCGATAATACCCTGCGCCGCAGCCTCTTCATAGCCGCTGCTTCCGTTGCTCTGGCCGGCGCTGAAGAAGCCGTGAATCTTCTTGCATTCAAGCGTCGGATAGAGCTGCATCGGATTAATGCAGTCGTATTCGATGGCATAGGCATTCCGGACAATCTTCGCATTTTCAAGGCCGCGAACCGAACGGTACATTGCAATCTGAACTTCTTCGGGAAGGCTTGACGACATGCCGGACAGATACATTTCGTTCGTGTATTCTCCCTCCGGCTCAATAAATATCTGGTGCCGGTCCTTCTCCGGAAACTTCACGACCTTATCTTCAATCGAAGGACAGTACCGCGGTCCGGAGCCCTTGATGTCACCGGAGAAAAGCGGCGACCGGCCGATGTTCTCACGGATAATCCGGTGCGTTTCTTCGTTCGTATAAGCAAGGTAGCAAAGCGCCTGTTCGCGTTCTAATTCTTCCGGTGTGTTCGTAAAGGAAAACGGAACAATCGGGTCGTCCCCGCGCTGCTCTTCCATCGCCGAGAAATCAATCGTCCGCTTATCAATCCGGGCAGGCGTGCCGGTCTTAAAGCGGTACATTTCAATCCCTGCAGCAATCAGAGAATCAGTCAGATGCGTGGCCCGCGGCGTACCGTTCGGACCCGTATAAGTGCTGACTTCGCCGAAGATGCATCGTGCGTTCAGATAAACACCCGAGCAAAGCACAACCGCCTTACAGGGATAGATTGCGCCGGATACGGTCTTCACACCGGTGACGCGCTTTGTTCCGTCGGGAAGTTCCTCGTATAGAAGCTCGGAAACCTCTGCCTGACGGAGCGTAAGGTGGGGCGTATTCTCCATCACCGCGCGCATGCAGTTGCTGTATTTCTGCTTGTCCGCCTGGGCACGAAGCGAATAGACAGCAGGTCCCTTGGAGCGGTTCAGCATCTTACTCTGGATAAATGCCTTATCGATGTTTCTTCCCATCTCGCCGCCGAGTGCGTCGACTTCGCGGACCAGATGGCCTTTGCTCGTGCCGCCGATATTCGGGTTGCACGGCATCATCGCAATCGTGTCGGTACTGACCATGAAACAGATTGTCTCGCATCCGAGGCGTGCGGAAGCAAGGGCCGCCTCACAGCCGGCATGTCCGGCTCCGATGACTGCCACATCGTAAGAATCGGTTGTAAATTCCGGAATCGTACTCATCTATAGCCCTCTCATTTGCCGAGACAGAACTGTTCAAAAATACGGTTAATCAAATCCTCATCGACTTCTTCGCCGAGAATCCGGGACAATGCGCCGTAAGCTCCCATCAGATCAATGGAAAGAAAGTCTTCGGGCATTCCGGCCTGAAGTGCATCAAGCACATGTTCCAAGCTCGAAAGCGCTTCAAAAAGGCATTCCTTCTGGCGTTCGGTCGTAATGGCAACCTCGTCGTCCGAAAGAAGCTCGCCTGAGAAGAACATTCCCGAAATCTTCTCGCGGAGTTCACTAAGACCGCTTCCGTCCTTAGCGGAAACCGGAAGCACTTCTGCGTCAACGGAAACCTCCGAAAGGAAGCCCCGGACATCGTCCGCTGTCGTCACGCCTGGAAGGTCCGACTTATTCAGTAACGCAAGAACGCGTGCATTCTTCCTGCCGAGAAGGGCTTCGCGGTCCCTTTCGTCAAGCGGCATCGAAGCGTCCGCGACGAAAAGAATCAGATCGGCTTCTTCGGCCTGTTCGCGCGCTTTTCTGACACCGATTTCCTCGACCGGATCATCGGTACTCCGGATACCCGCAGTATCCACAAGAATCAGCGAAATCCCGTTCACGCGGATTTCTTCGCTTAACGTATCGCGTGTCGTCCCCGCAATATCCGTAACAATGGCTCGGTCCTCGTCAAGAAGCGCGTTCATCAGGGAACTCTTGCCGACATTCGGCTTTCCGAGAATTACGGTACGGATGCCTTCGCTCATCATGCGGCCGTCTTCCGCAGACTGAATCAGCCGGCGGATCTCCGTGCATTGCACGGTAAGACTGCCGCCGAGTTTCTCACGGAAGCCTTCCAGCGTATAGTATTCCGGCTGGTCAAGCGCGGCCTCGATTTCCGCAACGGCATTCAGAATTTCCTCGCGGATTAAAAGGATGCGGGCACGGAGCTTGCCGCGGAGCTGCTTTACGGAATTACGGAGCGCGAGGTCGTTCTTCGCGGAGATAATCCCCATCACGGCTTCCGCCTGGGAAAGGTCAATCCGGCCGTTTAAAAACGCCCGCTTTGTAAACTCTCCGGGTTCTGCCAGGCGCGCACCGTTTGCAAGAACAAGCGAAAGAATCTGTTTTGTTACAACGATTCCGCCGTGGCAGTCAATCTCGACAGTATCTTCTCTTGTGAAGGTCTTCGGGGCCTTCATATAAAGAAGCATGACTTCGTCGACAATCCGCCCTCCATCTGCAATATATCCGTAATGAACCGTATGGCTCTCCCAACGCTTCATATCGGGAACCGAAAGATTTTCCTTCTTTCCGACGCGAAACAGGCCGGACGCAATCCGCATTGCTTCCGGTCCGCTGATTCGTATAATGCTGATGCCGCCGGCGGTAAGCCCGGTGGCAATGGCGGCAATCGTGTCGGTACTCATATGTCCCCTTAAAAAACCGGAAGGGAGAAGGAAATCTCATTCCTCTCCCTTCTTCTTTATCAGTTATTGTTGTTGTTCTGTTCTTCCTGTGCCTTCTCGGCTGCCCGCGCTTCCTTGTAGGCTGCGTAATCCTTCATGTAATCCTGGCTGTAATCGCTCGAATTATCATTGTAGCGGGGCTTCGGCGGACGCTTGTTTCCGTATCCGTAGCCGCCCTTATTGCCGTAACCGCCGCGGTTATATCCGCCCTTGTTGCCGTAGCCGCCGCGGTTGTATCCGCCGCGTCCGTATCCGCGGTTACCCTCGTAAACGACACCCTTCTTCATGGAAACGATAACCTTGCGGTAAGGCTCTTCGCCTTCACTGTGGGTTTCCACGTACTTATCATTCTGCAAAGCGGAATGAATAATGCGGCGCTCGTAAGGATTCATCGGCTCAAGAGCTACGTTTCTGCGGGTCTTCTTGACCTTGTTCGCGATGTTGCGGGCAAGGTTCTCAAGCGTTTCCTTGCGGCGCTCGCGGTAATTCTCGGTATCAAGCTTGATCTTATAATACTGATTGCATACGCGGTTTACGACAAGGCTGGTCAGATACTGAAGAGCATCTAAAGTCTGTCCGCGCTTTCCGATGAGGGTTCCCATGTCGTCGCCCTCAACGTTAATATAGATATTGCCTTCCTCTTCCTCAACATATGCGGAGATTTCAGCAGTGAAACCGAGTTCGGAAAGAACCTTACGGATAAAATCGACTGCCACTTCGGAAGGAACTTCGCCGGAAACCGGAGCAACCGATTCCGCTACTTCGCCGATTGCTTCCGCAACCGCACTGCTGAGTTCCGAAACGGCATCTGCAACCGTTACCGCAATTTTGCAGGTCTTGAAGAGTCCGAGGAAACCGCCCTTGTCCTCTTCGATTACTTCATATACGAGTTCATCGGCAGCAATTCCGAGTTCGGCCGCGGCAGCGGTTTTTGCTTCGTCAATCGTCTTGCCGGTATATTCTTTGACTGCCATGATTATTCATCCTCCTTCTTCGCATCGTCGGCGTCATCATTACGGAACAGGTTCGCAATGGCCGAGATGTTGGATTTTCCTTCGGCGGCGTTCTTCGCAATCTCGTCGCGCTTCCGGTCGGAAACCTTCTGCGCGGGACGGCGGTCGTTGTCTGCCGCTTTCTTATTGTCACCCGAGCCGGAGAAACCGGCAATGGTTTTCGTACTTGTCTTGGCGATTTCGGACATTTCGTTTCCGCGGGATACAACACCCATCTTCTTCATGCGCTCGGCTTCCTTCGCCTCGTTCGCGGCAACGATATCATCGATGCTGATCTTATCAAGACGCTTGTTGATGGCTGCCTGCTGCGCAATGGAAACAGCGGAGTTCATAACCCAGTATATGCCTACGCCGAGAGGCAGGAACACGCAGAAGATACCGGAGATAACCGGCATGATTTTCATCATTCCTTCCATGCCGCCGGCCATATTGCCTGCTTCCTGGTTCTTCGAGTCCTTGTTCTTCTGTAAGGACATGGAAAGCTTCGTCTGCAGATACTGAAGCACCGCGGCAAGTATCGGAATCAGAAGCATCGGCGTCAGCTTCCAGCCGGGCGGATCCAGTACGCTGTACTTTCCGAAGAAGCTGTTAACCTGAAGCACTTTATCTTTTGCTTCGCTGACCTCGGACCGGTTAATGAAATTCTGAAAGGCTTCCGTTTTTACGAGAGCATTCCAGTTCTTGTAACTGTCGTCCTCAATCTTGGTCTCGTTGACCTTATCTTCTTTGTAGATCGGTTCGCCGCCGAGAAAACGGTCCCATGCGGAAGTATTGAGCACGGAAAGCGCGTCAATCAGCTGGTCTTCGTTCCACTTCTTGGCTTTTCTGGTGCTGCTGTCCCGGATGGATGCTTTCTCGTAAGAAAGCAGCTCCTTAAGGGCGTCCGTATAATTTTCGCTGAGTTCTTCACCGCCGGCAACTCCCTGCATAAAACTCTCGGAAATCGGGCGATACATGTCCTTTACCGAAGAAACATACGAAGGAATCGCATAAATCACGCGGTACAGGGCAAAGATTATCAGAAACATCAGAATCAGGGGAAGGCATCCGCCGAACGGGCTTGTGCCGTACTTGCGGTAGACCGCCTGCTGCTCTTCCGTCATGCGCATCATCGCATTCCGGTCGCTCCGGTCAACCCCGCGGTATTTCTCCTGAATGGCCCGGATCTCCGGCTGCATCTTGGCGGAAACCTTGGCCGTGCGCTGCTGCTTGATCGTAAGAGGAAGCATCAGCATTTTGATCACTATGGTGAAGAGTACGATACATAAAGCAATGTTCGGAACTCCTATCCACTCGACCAAATGGTAGATAAGATTCAGAATCTTACCTAAAATCCAGGCAAACGGCGAAAGAATGCCGGTCACCTGGCCCAGAAATATAAAATTCATGAATGGTCCTCCTAATTAAGGTACGGGATCGTATCCACCCTTATGGAAAGGATGGCAGCGGAGAATCCTCCTTACGGCAAGATAGCTTCCTTTGATGGCTCCGTACTTTTCAATGGCTTCCATTGCATATTCGGAACAAGTGGGCGTATAGATACAGGTGGACCTTCCCTTCAGCCCGGACAGATACTTACGATAAAAACGAATTAAACCAAGTAATAAGAATTTCATAATACGATGTTATGGAGCTGCGCCAAATGCGACACCGCATCGGCAATCTCCTGATAGGTTCTGCCCTTTGCCGTTCCTCTTGCAATGACGACGAGATCCAACCCGATGTTGAACCGGTCGCCGTTAAGGCGTAAGCTTTCCTTGATTAAACGGCGGATCCGGTGCCTCACGACACTGTTTCCGACCTTTTTGCTTACGCTGATTCCTATTCGATTGTAATCAAGACCGTTGCTACGTACATACATAACAAGGTACCTGTTTGCTTTGGAACTCCCGCTCTTATACACGTCGGAGAATTCCTTCCCTTTTCTCAGGGATATGATCTTCATCTGTAAGGCCTCCCTTCATCCGGCAGCCTCAAATCAGACACAAGAAAAAAGGCTACATAAACTGCAGCCTAAGCGGAGATTTTGTGTCTGCCTTTTGCTCTTCTTGCAGACAAAACCTTTCTTCCGTTTGCTGTAAGCATTCTCTGACGGAAACCGTGAACGCGCGCATGGCTTTTCTTCTTCGGCTGAAATGTCATCTTCATGGGATAAGTCCTCCTTTCCGAACTCGATAAAATTGCATTCTCTATTATAGTGAAAGAGGTTTCAAAAGTCAATCACAAAAATGAGCGCGCGGAAAATGTGAAAAATCTTTCATAATTTCGCGGAAAACACGTCACAAGGTAAAAAATGGTTCTTTTTTACCGAAAAATGCAAATTTGCGGGATTTAACGCGTCTTATACATATAAAAAGGATTTGTTCCATACTGCCGAAAAGCACTTGTAAAATTTCCTCACTTATATTATAATATAAGTGTTATTGTGACCATGGAAAGTTTTGGCATTTTCCGAAACGAATAAGCTCATTCCGGAGGCCCTTATGTATACCAAACAGATGCTCGAGGAACGTTGGGGTGACATCCTCGAATACATGAAAAACAACTACAATATTTCCGACGTTTCCTATCGGACGTGGCTGCAGCCTCTTAAGATATACGATCTCGAGGACAATATCGTTACGCTTCTGGTAGATGATACCGTTGTTCATCCGAACGGCCTTGCTTTTATCCGGAACCGTTACGGATTTTTCTTTAAGACGGCGATTGAAGAAGTCATCTATGAGGATTTTGAGGTCGAATTTGTTTCGAAGACGCAGATTCAGAAGCAGGAGGATGACCGGAAACATAAAGAACGTTCTCTTTCGTCCGGTTTCTCACGTCTGCTGAATCCGCTTTATACATTTGATTCATTCGTTGTCGGCGATAACAATAACAACGCGCATGCCGCGGCGCTTGCGGTTGCCGAACAGCCCGGCGAGGTTTTCTATAATCCGCTTTACATCTACGGCGGTCCCGGACTAGGCAAAACGCACCTGATGTATTCCATCGCAAACTACATCATGGAGCACAGTCCGGAACTGAAAGTTTTATATATCACGAGTGAAACGTTTACCAACGAACTGGTTAACGCAATCCGGAGCGGATCGTCCAGTGCTAACTCCTTAGAGGAGTTTCGGAAGAAATACAGAAGCAATGATGTGCTCCTGATTGACGATATACAGTTCATTATAAATAAGGAAAGAACCCAGGAAGAGTTCTTCCATACCTTCAATGAGATGCGCGACTCAGGCCGTCAGGTCATTATTTCTTCGGATAAACACCCGAAGAACCTGCAGATTCTCGACGAACGTCTTCGTTCCAGACTCGAATGGGGCTTCACCGTCGACGTGCAGCCGCCGGTCTTTGAAACAAGAATGGCAATTCTTCGTAAGAAAGCGGAACAGAACCATCTGACCATCGATAACGAAATCATCGTTTATATTGCGGATAACATCCGTTCCAACATTCGGGAACTCGAAGGCGCTTTAACGAAAGTTGTCGCTCTCGGAAGACTTCAGAACCGTAAGATTACGATGGAACTTGCCGAGGAAGCGTTGAAGGATTATATCTCCCCGGAGATGAAGAAGACGGTAACCCTTCCTTTCATCATCGAAGTTGTCGCAGAGCAGTACGGAATTACTTCCGATCAGATTTTCTCAAAGAACAAGAGCCGGAACATTGCATATCCGAGACAGATTGCCATGTACCTGTGCAGAGAGTTCACAACGCTTTCATTTGATGAAATCGGTAAGGCAATCGGCGGAAGAGATCATTCCACCGTCCATTATGCATACGGCAAAGTCCAGGAGGATATCGATAACGATCCTTCCGTTGCTTCCGCAATCGAAGTTTTAAAGAAGAAGATTAATATCGAATAACCTGTGGATAACCCGTCGGATAAATGTTTGATAAGTATCGGATAACTTTTTGTTTCATGTATTCTGATTCTTGAGCCGATATCTATTCACATTTTCCTCTTTTTCATCCAATCCGAAGTAACGAAACTATCAAACTCCGAAAACCATGTCCGGTAAGGCTCTGTAGGACTTATCCACATTTCCACCGGCTATAATAATACGAATGTTTTTATTTCCTTAATCATCATGAAATCGCCAGCGGCGGAAGGAGAAATTATGAAAGTCATCTGTAACCAATCCGAACTTATGAATTCTTTGAACATTGCCCTTCGGGCGGTTCCTTCCAAAACTTCTTATCCGGTTTTGGAATGCTTTCTTTTAAATGCGGCTTCGGAGCAGCTTGTGATTACGACCAACGATATGGAAATCGGAATCGAAACGAAGCTTTCCTGCCGTGTGGACACGCCCGGCAAGATTGCCATCAACGCGAGAATCTTCTCGGATATCGTGAGAAAGCTTCCCGAGGATATCGTCTTTCTGGAAACCGATGAGAATCTGATTATGACGATAACCTGCGGCAAAGCAAAATTCCGCATCTCCGGAACGAGCGGAGATGATTTTCCGCCGCTTCCGGATTATGAGAAGACGAACGTCGTGAAGATGTCGCAGTATACTTTAAAAGAGATGATTTCAAAGACCATCTTCGCAATCTCCGCGAATGAGCATAACGTAATCATGACCGGTGAGAGTTTCGAGGTGGAAGGCGATAAGCTTCGCATCACCGCTCTGGACGGACACCGGATTGCCATTCGGAACATTGAACTCCGTGCGCAGTCTGCCGACAAATGCCAGGTAATCATCCCGGGTAAGACGCTCAATGAAATCAGTAAGATTATGAGCGGCAACATTGACGATGAAGTAGCCATCTGCTTTATGGACAGACAGGTTATCTTCGAGTTCGGAACAACTGTCGTTGTGTCCCGCCTGATTGAAGGAAAGTATTATAACGTCAATCCGATGATCAATTCTTCCTATACGACGAAGGTTGTCGTGAATAAGAAAGATTTCACGGATTGTATCGACAGAGCAATTCTTCTTGTGAAAGAATCCGAGAAGAGGCCGGTAATCATCGATATCCGAGACGGCGTGATGTCTTTTAATATGAACAGTTCCATCGGAACCATGGATGAAGACATTTCTGCAATCAAGGAAGGCAATGATCTTACAATCGGTTTTAATCCGAAGTTTTTGATGGATGCGCTTCGCGCAATCGAAGAAGAGGATATTACCCTGTATCTTACGACTGCGAAGCAGCCTTGCTTCCTTCGGGATGCGGAAGACAGCTACATCTATCTGATTCTTCCCGTTAACTTTGTAGGAAGGTAAGATTATGGAAACCGTTACGATTCGGGATGAATTTATCAAACTCGGGCAGGCGTTGAAACTTGCCGGCATTGCGGAAAGCGGCGTGGATGCCAAAGAGATAATTGCGGAAGGTTCGGTGAAAGTGAACGGTGCAGCGGATACAAGACGCGGCCGGAAGCTTTACGACGGGGATGTTGTGGAATACGGCAGACAATCCTTTCAGATTTCCGCGAAGAAACCGCTCTAGGATGTTTCATGAAAATCAAGAAACTGCAACTGAGTAATTTTCGGAATTATGAAGGGGTATCCGTAACATTTTCCGACGGAGTAAATCTTCTGTACGGTGACAACGCTCAGGGGAAGACGAATCTGCTGGAGGCAATCTTCCTTGCGACGACGACGAAATCCATCCGCGGAAGCAAAGACCGCGAGATGATCCGGTTCGGACAGGAGGAAGCGCACATCTGCGCATTTACGGAACGGCAGGAGATGCCCCATAAGATTGACATCCATCTGAAGAAGAGTAAGAAAAAAGGGCTTGCGGTAGACGGCATTCCGATTCGAAGGAGTGCGGAGCTTCTTGGTCTTCTGCATGCGATTTCGTTCAGTCCGGACGATCTTTCGATGATGAAGAACGGGCCGGAAGAACGGCGGCGGTTTTTGGATTTGGAACTCTGCCAGACGGATAAAATCTATTGCAGCAACCTTGCGGATTATAACCGGACGCTTCTGCAGCGGAATGATTTGTTAAAGCAGATTGCGTCGAATCCTTCCCTGTCCGGGACAATTGATGTGTGGGATTCGCAGCTGGTCCGCTTCGGAACGTATCTGATCCGGGCGAGGCGAAAGCTGATTGAAGAGCTGCAGCCGATTGTGGAGGAGAAACACGGAATCCTTACGGAAGGAAAAGAAAAACTCCGCGTTTCGTATGAGCCGAACTGCACCGAAGAAGGATTTGCGAAGGCTCTGGCGTTGAATCTCGAAAGGGACGCAGCGCTTCGGTTCACTTCTGCGGGACCGCACCGCGACGACCTGGCGCTCTTCATTAACGGCAACAATGTCCGCACATACGGGTCCCAGGGGCAGCAGCGGACGGCGGCGCTTTCCTTGAAGCTTGCGGAAATCGAACTCGCCAAGAGAACGATTCACGATACGCCGATTCTTCTTCTCGATGACGTGCTTTCCGAACTGGACCGCGGACGGCAGCTGCAGCTGTTAAACGAGATGAAGGATGTGCAGACAATTGTCACCTGTACCGGCATGGAAGAATTTGTCGCATGCCGGCCGGAAGGCAATACAATATACCGCGTAAGCGGAAATCAGGTTACTTTGGTATAATTCTCCCTTAGAAATGTGGGATGGAAATTCATTTTGGAGGTTCGTATGGATCAGAATCAGAATCAGGAGTACGGCGCGGAACAGATCCAGATATTAGAGGGACTGGAAGCGGTTCGCCGGCGCCCCGGCATGTACATCGGAAGTACATCGGAGCGCGGACTTCACCACCTTGTTTATGAAATTGTGGATAACGCGGTGGATGAAGCGTTGGCGGGCGTCTGTACCGAGATTAACGTAAGCATCAACGAGAACGGCTCCGTTACCGTAAAGGACAACGGCCGCGGCATTCCCGTCGAAATCAACGAGAAGAAGGGAATCTCCACGGTTGAGGTCGTATTTACGATTCTGCATGCCGGCGGAAAGTTCGGCGGCGGAGGATACAAAGTATCCGGCGGACTTCACGGCGTAGGCGCTTCGGTTGTGAATGCGCTTTCCGAGTGGCTTGAGGTTATTATCCGAAGAGACGGACACCAGTATATGCAGCGTTATGAGCGCGGCAAGGCGGTTACCGATCTGAAGATTATCGGCGATGCCAACGATACCGGCTCGACGGTAACGTTCTATCCGGACGCTACGATCTTCGACGACATCACATTTGACGCAAGAACGCTTAAGCAGCGTCTTCGCGAGATGGCGTTCCTGACGAAGGGACTGAAGATTACGCTTACCGACCTCCGCGAAGAGAACCCCGTGACGAAGGTGTTCCATTACGAGGGCGGAATCAAAGAATACGTACAGTATCTGAACAAGGGCAACAATGCCCTGTATGACGATATCATCTATTGCGAGGGCGCGGTCGGCGACGTGACCGTTGAGGTTGCGATGCAGCACAACGACGCCTACAACGATAACTGCTACAGCTTCGTAAACAACATTACGACGCCCGAAGGCGGCATGCATCTGATCGGTTTCCGGAATGCTTTGACGAAGACCGTCAACTCCTATGCGCGCGCCAACAAACTGATTAAGGACAATGAGCCCGCGCTCGACGGCGAGGATATCCGTGAAGGACTGACCGCAATCATCAGCGTCAAGCTTCCGGAACCGCAGTTCGAGGGCCAGACGAAACAGAAGCTCGGAAACAGCGAGGCGAGGAGTGCCGTTGACAACGTAGTCAGCAAGCAGCTCACCTACTATCTGGAGCAGAATCCCGCCGTTGCGAAGATTATCGTCGAGAAGTCGGTGCTTTCGCAGCGTGCCCGCGACGCCGCAAGAAAGGCAAGAGACCTGACCCGCCGGAAGTCCCCGCTTGAAAGCCAGAGCCTTCCCGGCAAGCTTGCCGACTGTTCGGAGAAGGATCCCGCCAAATGTGAAATCTTCATCGTAGAGGGAGATTCCGCAGGCGGTTCCGCGAAATCCGCGCGCGTCCGCGCGACGCAGGCGATTCTTCCGCTCCGCGGTAAGATTCTGAATGTGGAAAAGGCAAGACTCGACCGGATTTTGGAGAACAACGAAATCCGCGCCATGATTACCGCATTCGGAACGGGAATCCACGAGGATTTCAACATAGAGAAGCTCCGTTACCATAAGATTATCATCATGACCGATGCCGATGTGGACGGCGCGCATATCAGCACGCTGCTCCTTACGTTCCTGTACCGGTTCATGCCGGAGCTGATCAAACAGGGATATGTTTATCTGGCGATGCCGCCGCTTTACAAGGTGGAGCGCGGAAACAAAGCCTGGTATGCATACAGCGATGACGAACTCAATTCGATTCTTGCGGAAATCGGCCGTGACCAGAACAATAAGATTCAGCGCTATAAGGGTCTCGGTGAGATGGATGCTTCCCAGCTTTGGGAGACGACCATGGACCCGCAGCACCGGATTCTGCGCCGCGTGAATATGGATCAGGACAGTTTAAGCGAGCTTGACCTGACATTCACGACGCTGATGGGTGAGGAAGTGGAACCTCGCCGGATCTTCATCGAAGAGAATGCGAAGTACGCCGAAAACCTTGACATTTGACGCTGGCCGAAAGATAACGAAACTGAGGACGAAACATGGACGAACATATTTTTGATAAAATTGACGACGTCGATCTGAAAAAAACGATGGAGAAATCCTTCGTGGAATATGCGATGTCGGTTATCGCATCCCGTGCGCTTCCCGATGTGCGGGACGGTTTGAAGCCGGTGCAGAGACGTATACTGCACGCGATGAACGAACTGAACAACGGTCCGGACAAGCCGCATCGTAAGTGCGCGCGTATCGTCGGTGATACGATGGGTAAATACCATCCGCACGGCGACAGTTCCATCTACGGCGCTTTGGTCTGCCTTGCGCAGCCGTGGAATACCCGTTACCCGCTTGTGGACGGGCACGGAAACTTCGGTTCCGTGGACGGCGACGGCGCGGCGGCCATGCGATATACGGAAGCACGTCTTTCGAAGATTTCCGTCGAGATGCTTGCGGATATCAACAAAGACACCGTTGACATGATTCCGAACTTCGACGATACCGAGAAGGAACCGGCCGTTCTTCCGGCCCGGTACCCGAACCTGCTCGTAAACGGAACGACCGGTATCGCAGTCGGTATGGCAACGAACATCCCGCCGCACAACCTTCGGGAAGTCATTGCCGCCGTCAACAAGATCATTGAGAATAAGATTGCGGGACAGGAAACGACCATCGAGGAAGTGATGGAGATTGTGAAAGGTCCCGATTTCCCGACCGGCGCAATGATTCTCGGAACGAAGGGAATCGAAGAAGCCTACCGGACCGGCCGCGGAAAGATCCGCGTCCGCGCGGTAACCGATATCGAGCCGATGGAGAACGGCAAGAACCGGATTATCGTAACCGAACTGCCGTATCTGGTAAACAAGGCGCGCCTGATTGAGAAGATAGCGGAACTGCATAAGGATAAGCGGATAGACGGCATTACCGATCTTCGCGACGAGTCCGACCAGAAGGGTATGCGCGTCGTGATCGAGCTTCGGAAGGACGCCAACCCGCAGGTTGTTCTGAATCACCTTTATAAGCATACGCAGCTGCAGGATACGTTCGGCGTGATCATGCTCGCGCTTGTGAAAAATGAGCCGAAGATTCTGAACCTTCTTGATATGCTCAATTACTATCTCCTTCATCAGGAGGAAGTAGTTACCCGCCGGATCCAGTATGACCTGAATAAGGCGAAGGAACAGGCGCACATCAAGGAAGCGCTTCTGAAGGCACTCGATTTCATCGATGAAATCATTTCGATTATCCGTTCTTCCAAGCAGACACAGGAAGCAAAGCAGCGTTTGATGGACCGCTACGGGTTTGACGATGTGCAGGCGCAGGCGATTGTGGATATGCGTCTCCGCCAGCTGACCGGTTTGGAGCGCGAGAAGCTGCAGGCCGAATATGATGCCTTGATTGCGCAGATTGAGGAATTCCTTTCGATTCTCGCGGATGAGAAGAAGCTTCTTTCCGTAATCCGCACCGAGATTTCCGCGATTGCGGACCGTTACGGCGATGACCGCCGGACGTCGATCGGATTTGACGAATTTGACATTTCGATGGAAGACCTGATTCCGGACGACCCGACCGTAATCGCAAGAACCAAGCTCGGTTATATCAAGCGGATGGGTCTCGATCAGTTCCGCACGCAGAACCGCGGCGGCAAGGGCATCAAGGGAATGCAGACGATACAGGACGACTTTATCGAAGACCTGTTCATGACGACCAATCATCATTTCCTGCTGTTCTTCACGAACACCGGACGCGTATACCGCATGAAGGCGTACGAAATTCCGGAAGCTTCCCGGACGGCCCGCGGCACGGCAATCGTCAACCTGCTGCAGATGACCGGCGGCGAGAAGATTACGGCGGTTATTGCGCTGAAGGAATTCGGCGACGACCGTTACCTCTTCATGGCGACCAAGAACGGTATCGTTAAGAAGACCAGAATGCAGGCTTATGCGAACATCCGGAAGACCGGTATTCAGGGCATGGCGCTCCGCGATGACGACGAGCTGATCTCCGTAAAGGCGACCGACAACAAGAAGGATATTCTTCTTGTTTCCAAGATGGGCCAGTGCATCCGCTTCAATGAGAAGGATGTCCGCGGCACCGGGCGGAACTCGATGGGCGTATACGGCATGCGTCTGGAGGAAGGCGACGCCGTTGTATCGATGCTTGTTTCGGACGAGGGCGACGCGCCGCTGTTCCTTTCGGAATTCGGTCTCGGCAAACGAACCGACACCGATGAATTCTCAGTACAGCACCGCGGCGGCAAAGGAGTCCGTTGCTACAAGATCAACGAACGTTCCGGAAACCTCGTAGGCGCACTGATGGTTAACGATGACGACGAAATCATCATGATTACGAACGAAGGCATCCTGATTCGGATTCCGGTCGGCAATATCAATAAGATCGGCCGCAGCACGTCCGGCGTCATCTGCATGAACGTGGATCCGACCAAGGACATCCGCGTCGCAAGCTTCGCAATCGTCCAGGGCGATGACGAAGAGGACGAGAGCACGATTGAGGAACTCGAGCGCAAGCTTCGTTCCGAAGACGACGAAGTGGAAGCGGATGCGGAAGAGGAACTGGACTCCGATATCGACGAAGGCGAAGAGGAACCCGAGCAGACGGAAGAGCCCGCGAACTGAACGCAGAACAATTGAAGGATTGACAGACTGCCCGACCATAGGGATCGGGCAGTTTTTTCTTCGGCAAAGGAGAAGGAGAAACCGCATGGTAAAAGCAGTGATATTCGATATGGACGGAGTAATCTTCGATTCCGAACGCGCGACGCTATATTGCTGGCAGGAGATTGCGAAAAGACACCGGCTTGAAAACCTCGAGGAAAACTATTACAAGTGTATCGGCGTAACGCGCGAGGTGACGGAACGGATTATGAAGGATGCATACGGGGAGGATTTTCCGTATGACGCGTTCGCGAAAGAAGCGTCCATCCTATATCACGAGCGCTATGGCGGCGGAAGGATGCCGCTAAAGGAAGGCGTTCGGGAGATTCTTTCTTATCTCAGCGAGCGGAAACTCCCGGTTGCGATAGCATCCTCTACCCGCGAGCTCCGAGTAAGGGAGCATCTCAGAGACGCCGGACTTCTTTCTTACTTTTCGGTGATTGTCGGCGGCGAGCGGGTCGGAAGAAGTAAGCCCGCCCCGGATATATTTCTTCTTGCGGCGGAAGAACTCGGCGCCGATCCTTCAGGGTGTCTTGTGATTGAAGATTCGTTCAACGGAATCCGTGCGGCGCATGCGGCCGGAATGCAGCCGGTAATGGTCCCGGATATGTTGCAGCCTGATGACGAAATCGCCGGAAAGTGTGTTGCCGTACGGAAGAGTCTCCTTGAAGTCATACCGTTTCTCGGGCAAATGGTATGAACGCCTATTTAAAGACACAATATATTGCTTTATTCGGGCTGTTCGGAACTAGATACGGGAACTAGGAAAAGGGAACGAAAAATCCGTCTCAAAAGCCCGCGAGATAAGGAAAAATGTGTTGACATATTCCTTTCAATTTGGTATATTAAACAATGCGCCACCTGATTTTTCGGGTGTGCCGGAACATGAAAAAAACTGCATAATTGACAGGGTTTTTCAGCTTGGAGAAATACTCAAGAGGCTGAAGAGGCGCCCCTGCTAAGGGTGTAGGTCGCGTGAGCGGCGCGAGGGTTCAAATCCCTCTTTCTCCGTTGAACTTTTTGTTCAAAAAAAGTGTTGACAACGGCGAGGGCTTGTGTTATTCTAATCAAGCTGTTTGCCGATTGCCGGCAACACA
>JAGAES010000065.1 GCA_017613055.1 Lachnospiraceae bacterium
ATTCTGATTCTCGACGAGGCAACCTCGAGTATCGACGTGCAGACCGAGCGTGCGCTTCAGCAGGGACTTAACTCCATGCTGCAGGGCCGCACTTCCTTCCTGATTGCGCACCGTCTTTCCACGATTCGCAACTGCGACCTCATCATGTACATTGATGACGGCGGCATCACGGAAGCCGGAACGCACGAAGAACTCATGGCAAAGCGCGGCGACTACTACCACCTGTACACGTCGCAGCTTGAAGATATCGCTTAAGCGGGAATTCGCTTACGGATTCTTTCCGCGGAATCACACCATATAGCTCGTTCTCATTCATTCCCGAATAAACAAAAAAGAGCCCGGCGAAAATGCCGGGCTCCGGTTCTATGCGGTAATCAGGAGGCTATTGGCTTGCCCCTTCCACTGCGTCTTTTATGTCCAGATAACTCTTTCCGTTCTCCTTCTCATAACGTTCCGCACAGGTCTTGCAGACGTCGTTGCAGCCGTGGTTGATAGCTTCCTCAACGGTACAGTCGGTCTTCGAGTCACTCGAGTTGATGTGCTGGCAATCCTCAAACAGATGATACTTCTTACCGAACTGTGTGCGGTAAACCGTATTCTGGTACTTCACCTGCTCGGTCTTCTCTTCTTCGGAAATCGGGTTCCAGTCAATGCTCAAAAGCACGCCGATAGCCAATGCTACGGCAGCGGCAATGCCGGCGATCTTCTTCATCTTCGGATCCTTGTTCTCCTTGTCGGTCAGGATCATAATGATGAAAGGCAGGAACGCAATGATGCAGGCGATAACGCCCATGTTGTTCCACAGGAAGAACTTCACTTTGTTCTTCTCGGAAGCGGGATCAATGTGATTTGCTTTCTTCCAGAGCATGGATCCAACAATCACAAGAATCAGGTCAATCACAAGAAGTGCTATAAGAGCAACAAGCGTGTTCATGAACGTGATTTCAATCTTACCGGAGTACAGGCAGATTGCAACGATCTCGCAAGCAATGGCAAGCAGCCAGCAGATAACGGCACCGATACGTCTCTCGGTTGCGCCTGCGGTGCTGTAGGGTTTCTCAGATGCCTTGGCAGCCGGTGCCTTCTTCTCGGCAGGCTTCTTGGCAGTCGTTTCCTTCTTCTCGGCCATACGATTACACTCCTTTATATCCGTTTTATTGTGACAACCCTGACGGAAAACCCGCCATATCGTTGTTTACAGAGTTATTATATACTATATTCTGTTACTTTTCAATGAATTTGCGCAGATTTTATTGACTTTTTTTTGCTTTCGGTTGATAATGATTGAAAGACCTGCAATAAAAGCAAAGGAGATTATGAATTATGGATTTTTCTGCATTATTAAGCGGCTTGATAACCGATAAAACCGTTCAGGAAGTCAGCAAGAAGTCCGGTGCTTCCAAAAAGGACGTTTCGAGCGTTCTTACCACTGCCCTTCCGCTTCTTCTTACAAACGGCAGCAACACCTCGTCCGCCCAGGTTTCCGAACAGAGCGGCGTCAGCCAGAGTACGACCAACAATGTATTGAGTTCCGCCGCTCCGATGCTTCTTAACATGGTCGGCGGCCAGAATCAGTCCACTGCTTCCGCAGGCAACGCGGCACTTCTCGGCGCGCTCCTCGGCAAAGTCGATCTCGGCAAGCTCACCTCGGGCCTGATGGGACTCGTCTCCACCAACACCGCTTCCGAAGCGAAGCCGGAAGCTGCGACGACAACAAGCGGCAAGAAGAAGCCCGCTGCCAAGAAGACGGACAGCAAGAAGAAAACCGACAGTAAAAAGACCGATTCCAAGAAGAAGACGGACGGCAAGAAGACTTCGACAACCGGCAAGAAGACAACTGCTGCCAAGAAGACTTCTTCCGCGAAGAAGACCGGAACAACCGCCAAGAAGTCCGCTCCCGAGAGCACTCTTGATAAAGTTACCGGACTTCTCGGAAACCTTTTGAAATAAACCATTTTATACCGGAGACCTGACATGACCGATCGTTTGCTTTCCATAATTGTGCCGTGCTACAACGAAGAGGCGGTACTCCCCTCATTTTACGAAGAAATCTGCCGGACGGCCGACGAACTGGCCGACCGCGTTCAGTGCGAATTTCTTTTCGTCGACGACGGCTCGGCGGACACCACCCTCTCGCTGCTTAAGTCTTATGCCGAACAGGACGAGCGGGTGCACTTCGTTTCGTTCTCGCGCAATTTCGGAAAGGAAGCGGCCATCTACGCGGGTTTCCGGAACGCCGTCGGAGATTACCTCGTCGTGATGGATTCCGATCTGCAGCATCCGCCGGCATTTCTGTCGCAGATGCTCGACAACATCCTCGGCGGAGAGTATGACAGCGTAGCGATGCGCCGCCTCGACCGGAAGGGAGAAGGCCGCATCCGTTCGTGGTTCTCGCGGCAGTTCTATAAGCTGAACAAGAAGATTTCCGGCGTCGATATCCCGGAAGGCGCCACCGATTTCCGCATGATGACGCGGCAAATGGCAGACGCAGTCCTTTCGATGCCCGAAGTCAACCGCTTTACGAAAGGCATCTTCACCTGGGTCGGCTTCCGCACGCTCTGGATTCCTTACCACAACGTGGAGCGCCCGGCGGGAAGCTCCAAGTGGTCCTTCTGGAGTCTTTTCAAGTATTCTTTAAGCGGAATCCTGGCATTTTCCACAGTGCCGCTTGCGATTGCTTCGGTACTCGGCGCAATCATCTGCTTCGGTGCGTTTTTAAGCATGATCTGGGTTGTAATCAAGACGCTGATCTGGGGCGACCCGGTCGGCGGATATCCGACGCTGATCACGGTGATTCTGTTCCTCGGAGGCATTCAGCTTCTGATGATCGGCGTGCTCGGCCAGTACTTCTCGAAGGCTTATCTTGAGGTGAAGCGCAGACCGATTTACATCGCACGGGAACAGAAGCTCGGCAGAGTCCGCAAGGACACGAAGAAAGGGAAAGTATGATTCACGTTATCGTTAACGCGAACGCAAAGGCCGGCCGGAAACAGACCGCTTCCGAAGTCCTTACCCGTGTGCTGAAGGCACATGAAAAAGAATTCCGGATTTATGCCGCGAAGCAGCCCGGCGACACGAAGGAACTGTGCCGGGAGCTGAGCTCGGCGGAAGGTTCGAAGACCATCTGGGTGGTCGGCGGAGACGGCACGGTCAACGAGGCCATCAACGGACTTGTCGTAGACGATTCACTGCATTTTGTGTTTCTGCCCGCAGGCTCCGGGAACGATCTGGCGCGCGGCCTCGGCTTACCGACAGATCTTGAAAAGGCAGCCGAAAAGGTGCTCTCTTCCGAGAACGAACAGAGCTACGATTACGGACGGATGGAGCTGCACCCGGGCGGCGAGACACATTTTGCGGGAAGCTCCGGAATCGGCTACGACGCGAAGGTATGCGTCGAAGTCAACCGCTCCAAGCTGAAGCCGTTTCTGAACCGTTTCGGGCTCGGCAAACTCGCTTACTTCCTGGTGGCAGTCCGTCAGGTTTTCGCAAATCCGCGTTTCCGGATGACTCTGATTGCGGACGGCGGAATCTCGCGTTCCTACAGTGACGTCATCTTCGTCTGCATGATGAACCACCGCTATCAGGGCGGCGGGCTTAAGATGGCCCCGACGGCAGATCCGTGTGACGGAAAGATTACGGTCACATTTGCCCACAATATGAACCCGTGGAAGGTGCTCTTCTCTCTCCCGCGGATTAAGAACGGAAGCTACATAAAGATGCGGAACGTCGAGACCTTCGACTGTAAGGAGCTCGAACTGATTACCGACCGGAAGCAGTTCGTCCATAACGACGGCGAGGTTGTCGGCGAGGTCCGGCACCTGAAAGTCCGGTGCGGGGACGCGAAGCTTCTCATGCCGGACATAACGAAATAAAGACAGAAAAAAGGACCCCCTCGAGGGTCCTTTTTTGTATGCTGTTTTATATTACCGCCCAAAGTACGAGAAGCGCTGCGGCAAGTGCCGGAATGACGACGCAGAAGCCGTATTTCGTGAAGCGGCCGAAGGTGTACTTCACACCGGTCGTCTTTAAGATTGACATCCACATAATTCCCGCAAGCGCGCCGATCGGCGTCAGGTAGGCACCGAGGTTTGAGCCGATAATCGAAGCGAATATCGGGCCGTTGCCGCCGCTGTGCGGAATCAGCGAGGAGAACAGCACGCTCATCGGAATGTTGTTGATCAGGTTCGCGGTAATCGTCGAGGTCACGCCGTAGGTAAGAATCGGATTACCGGTTCCGAGTACGCCCGCAATATGCGCCGAGATTCCGGAACGGTTCATCGCAAGCACGAGAGCGAACATCGGAAGAATGAAAGGAATCAGCGGCCAAGGAAGTCTTACGATGCTTCGGCCGATCATCTTCGGGCGCCAGCCACCGAGCTTCGCGGTAATCAATGTCGTGAGGATCAGGCTGCCTGCCGCGCAGACGGCAATCTTCCACATCGGGAACTCGACGTACGACGAAATCACGAGAAGCACCGTACAGATAAATAGATGCATGCCGCCCAGGATAACTGCGGGCTTATTCTTCAGTTTACTTGATTCTACAGTTGTAGAAATCTGTTTGGAAAGCTCCTTTCTGAAGAGAATCCGAAGCACGAACCATACCGTAACCCCCGCCGCAAGCGTCGGAAGTAACATCACTTTTGCGTACGGGAGGAATCCGATCTCCGCGCTCGTTGCCAGATAGATGTTCGTCGGGTTTCCGATGATGAAAACCATGCTGAATGTGTTGGCCGCGACGAACTCGGTCACAAGATACGGAATCGGGTCGATCTCTGCAGATTTCGCGAAATAACAGATGAACGGGGTGAAGGTAAGGACGACGATGTCATTTGACGTGAAAACGGTAAGTAACGACACGGTCAGGTAAAGGTAGAGAAGAAGCCGCTTCTGGCTCGTGCCGGCGCGTTTTAAGGTCACGCCCGCGAGGTAACGGAACATGCCCGCTTCGTCGAGGTACACAGAGAGAAATGTCATTGAAAAGAACAGCAGAAGAATCTTGATCGGGTTGACCGACGTGTCTTTCGTGAGCCCGTCGAGATATTCGGAAAGCGGCAGAAGCCCCGTCACGAGGAGCACCAGGCAGCCCGTCAGCGCCACAAGCGGATAGGTATCGAAAATCACGCCGCGGTATTTCACCTGCGGCTTCCACAAGATGACTGCGATCATGCAAAGACAGGTCAGTCCGCAGATCAGTCCCACTGCTGCCATGCTGCTACACTTTCTGCCGGGATTCCGGCGTGTGATATCCGAAAAGGAAGCCCCTGCCTAGACAGGGGCTTCGCCGTTTCGGGTGAAACTTAAGAATTACTCTTCTGCTTTCGCTTCTTCGGGAGCAGCCTCTTCTTTCTTGGGTCTGTCCTTCAGAATCAGGTTCGTCAGGATACCGAGAATCAATGCGCATGCGATTGCGGTGATGGTTACCTGACCGAAGCTCAGCGTCAGACCGCCGATACCGGCAATCAGGATAACCGAAACCACGAACAGGTTGCGGTTCTCGCCGAGGTCGATGCCGTTCAGCATCTTAAGACCGGATACTGCGATAAATCCGTACAGAGCCATGCAGACGCCGCCGATTACGCAGTTCGGAACGGACGAAAGGAATGCCACGAACGGGGAAAGGAACGAAACAACCATCGCCATGATTGCCGCCGTGAAGATTGTCAGAACCGAAGCGTTGCCGGTGATGGCCACGCAGCCGATGGACTCGCCGTAGGTCGTGTTCGGGCAGCCGCCGAAGAACGCGCCCGCCATGGAGCCGACACCGTCGCCGAGGAGCGTTCTGTGAAGGCCGGGCTCCTTCAGGAGGTCTTTTTCAATAATCGAGGAAATGTTCTTATGGTCCGCAAGATGCTCGGCAAATACGACGAATGCAACCGGTACGTATGCCGCAAGAATCTGCAGGAAGTATGCTCCGGTAATCTCTTCGGAGAATGCGTCGAACGCCTTCACGAAGGAGAATCCCGGAAGGGTCAGGAAGGTCGCAAGACCTACGCCGTCCTTCGTCAGATTCGTGAAGTTGCTGAGGTCGATGATTACGAGTGCGGAGTTGTCCGCAGCCTTGCCGATGATTGTGAAAATCAGTGCAAGCGCGTAACCTGCAAGGATACCGATAATGAACGGAATCAGCTTCATCGTCTTCTTACCGAATACCGAGCAGATCATCGTGACAGCCAGCGTAAGAAGTCCGCAGATCAGGCACAGATAACCGTTCAGGGCGGAAGGCTGGGCTTCCTTCACCGTTGCCTTTACTTTGAAGGTGTAAACCTTCTCGTCCTTGCCCTCATCGTTTTCTTTCGTCTCTTCCGAGAAGATAACGTGGTTCACATTTTCATGCTCGCCTGCCTCAAGCGCGTTGAAGCCTACAACCTTATCCGGGTCAACGCCGGACTTTGCGAGAACATAAAGGCGGTTGATGTCATCGACAGTCCTTCCGTTCATCTCGCTCTGCGTTAACTTTACTTCATATTCGTTGTCAACGGAAATCTCCGTGTTCGCGCTCTTAAGCGGACTCGAAAGGTTTCCGACCGCATTGGCCGCAAGGGAGAGACCGATGATGGCAACCGTGGGACCGATGATAACAGCCGGCATCAGCTTATCAATCCAGGCAACGCCGCATACTTTAACGACAAATGCGATGATTACATATACAAGACCTGCAAGAATCGCACCGAGAATCAGTCCGAAATATCCGACTGCCATCGAAACGCCGCCGGCAAATGCCGCGCTCATGGATCCGAGAAATGCGAACGAAGAACCTAAGAATACGGGGCTCTTACGCTTTGTGAAAAGCACATAGACGATGGTGCCGACGCCTGCGCCGAACAATGCGGCTGCGGGGTCCATGCCGTTTCCGATAATAATCGGGACAAGCAATGTCGCCGACATGATGGCAAGCAGCTGCTGAAGCGCGAACACAATCAGCTTGCCGCCTTTCGGCTTGTCATCAACCTGATAGATAAGTTTCATAGATACCTCCTCGATGAATTGATAAGCTTAAGTCGGGGCGCAAAATGTGCCGTGATTATCACATTTGCCCCTTCTATGTGATAATAGCACGGCACATATCATTTGTAAACACTTTTTCGCGAAAAACTACAAGATGTTGTGTTATTCTATCGTTGTAGTACAAGGTGATGTGGTTGCGGTGTAAAGAGTGTTGACGTTTTGCAGGCGGAATTCACTGGGATTTACCATCGGAATCCGAAGCGTCCTGAGAAGGCTCTGTTCTCTTCTCTTCCGCCTTACCTGCCTTCCGCCTCAGATCAAGCGCCGGGAAAGCGTTCGCAAGACGCCGCTCGGTAAAGGATGCGCGGAAGCTCATCTTCTCATACCGTTCGCGGATGCGGTTCAGACGGTTTAAGAGACCTTCCATTCGTTCCCTGCTGCTCTTCGCAAGTCCGTCTCGGGTGTCTTCAAGACTCTTCTTCAGGCGGTCTCTCTCATATTCCATGCGCCCGAGGAACAGCTCGCGGTTCTCCGCCATACTGAGTTCGAGTGCCTCGCGTTTCTCCACATAGGCATCGCGTGTCTCCAGCAGGAATTCTTTGCTTTCTTCGCCTTTCTTCATGGCATTTAACGTGCTTTCATGGATGTTCGTGCCGAGGAAATTCGCAATGTCGTCCATCGTGTCGGAAATGCCCTTCGCGATGCGGAGACGGATCTGCAGCTTGCGGATTTCGATGACGGTCACGGTCCAGTCGGCAAGGTACACGGCCGCCGCAATGCAGAGCAGGACGATGCAGAGGCGTTTCGGGAGGAGGGCGTAACATCGTTCGGCGAGCGGATGAACCGTCACCATCGCTCCCGTGGCGGCGAGCCCCCAGATCAGCGAGAAACGGACGCAGATATAGCCGTGCAGATTGAACGGTTCTTTCGAGTAGTCCCACCATTTTTCGTGGAACAGTTTTTCGAGAATCCAGCCGGTCAGAAACTCAAGCAGGGTCGCAAGGACAATCGACGCCCCGAACAGA
>JAGAES010000066.1 GCA_017613055.1 Lachnospiraceae bacterium
AACAAAGGGTAGTACGATTATCACATTTTCCGCAGACTTCCTGGAAACCCTGTCGGTAGGCGAGCACATGATCAAGGTAACCTTCAAGGACGGCGAGACCTCGTTTGTGCTGAAGGTTCTCGCACCGGTCTCCGACACCACCCCGACCACGGGCGATACAAGCATGCCGGTTCTCTGGGCAATGCTGATTCTCATCTCTATGGTGGGAACGGCTGTGTTGATTGAAAAGAAAAGAAGAGAAGCATAAGAAAAGACAGAAAATCCCCGCGGTATCATAAAGGATGCCGCGGGGATCGTTTTTTACTGACTTAGTTTAAGCTTCTTTCTTCTTGTCGTCGCTTTCCAGATACTTGTAAAGGATTGCGGCGAGTGCGGCGCCGGTAAGCGGGCCAACCCAGAATACCCAGACAACCTTGAGGGCTTCCGCATCATTAACGAATGCATTCACGATTGCGGGGCCGAGCGAACGCGCAGGGTTCACGGAAGTACCGGTAAGGCCGATACCGAGTATGTGAACAAGCACAAGCGTGAAGCCGATTACAAGGCCTGCGAACGAACCGTGGTTGCCCTTCTTCGAGGTAACGCCGAGGATTGCGAGCACGAAGACAAATGTGAGAAGGCATTCCACCAGAAGTCCGGTTCCGACATAGTCGTTCACGCCGGCAAGACCGTTGGTGCCGTAGCCGCCGGTCATGTCCTTAATCCCCGCGGGCTCGAAAATCAGAGCGAGGAGTCCTGCGCCGGCAAATGCGCCGAGACACTGGGAAATCCAGTAGCAGAACATCTCTTTCGCCTTCATTCCGCCGGAGATGAATACGCCGAGGGAGACAGCGGGATTGATATGACAGCCGGAAATGTTACCGATGGAATAGGCCATCGCAACAATTACGAGACCGAACGCAAATGCGGTAAGAATGTATCCGCAGCCTAAGGTGGAGCACCCTACCAGCATGGCGGTACCGCATCCGATCAGGACAAGAACGAGTGTGCCGACAAATTCGGCAATGTACTTCTTCATAACAAAAAACACCTCCGTTTCAGATTTATTTGATAATTTAATTATAGCATTTTGCGGAGAGAAAACAATCATCAATTGTTGAGTTTTTCAGTGCGAATGTTCATTGACGGAACAAAAACAGGAAGGTATAATACATTGTATAAAGAGGATGCGCGTGATATCCTTTAGGAAAGGCAGATTTTCGTTATGTCAGTGAAAATTCTTACGGACAGCACCTGTGATTTGTCCGCCGAAATTATCGAAGAATTCGGAATAAATGTGATTCCGCTCAACATTATTATGGGGGAACAGTCTTTCCGCGACGGAGTCGATGCGAAGCAGGAAGACATCTTCAAGTGGGCGGATGCCAACAAGACGACGCCGAAGACTTCCGCACCGGATCTCGGACTGGTGGAAGAGGTGCTTAAATCCTATAAAGAAGCAGGCGACGAGGTTGTGTATCTCGGAATCGGCGCGGACATGTCCAGCACGTTTCAGACAATCCGGATTGCAGCCGACGATCTCGAATTTGATAAGTTTTATGCTATCGACTCGATGAATCTTTCAACCGGCGTCGGCCTTCAGGTGCTCCGTGCCGCGGATTACGCAAGGGAAGGCTTAAGCGGAGCTGAAATCAAAGAGAAAATTGAAGCCGCAAGGTCCCGTGTCCGGGCTTCCTTCTGTATCGATACGCTTACGTATCTGCATCGCGGCGGACGCTGCAGCGGTGTGGCCGCTTTACTCGGAGCGGCGCTGATGCTGAAACCGATGATTGCCGTACGCGAAGGAAAGATGGTCGTTGCGAAGAAATACCGCGGCAAGATCCGTAAGGTTCTGATGGAATACGCGAAGGAGATGGAGCCGGAGCTTCGGAATGCGGAAACCGACCGTGTCTTCGTCACGCATACCGCTCCCGATGAGCTTGCGGATGAAATCCGCGCGTATGTCGAATCGCTCGGCATTTTCAAGAAGGTTTACGTTACGAAAGCGGGCGGCGTCATCGCGAGCCATTGCGGACCCGGCACGCTCGGCGTATTGTTCTATTCGAAATAGGTTTCACATTTTTCGTATAAACGGCAGTCGGAAGCGGCTGCCGTTTTAAAAAAGGAGGATACCCACATGGAAAAACGTCTCATGAAGAAACTCGGAATCGAGACATCGCTGCTCGGTTTCGGCTGTATGCGGCTTCCGACGAAGGACGGGAAGATTGACCGCGAGCGTACGGCCGCGATGATCGATACGGCATACAAGGCGGGCGTGAATTATTACGACACGGCCTATCCTTACCACGGCGGCGAATCCGAGCCGGTCGTCGGTGAAATCTTAAACAAATACGACCGCAGCTCGTATTTCCTTGCAACCAAACTTCCGTGCTGGGAAATTCACAGCCTGGAGGACGCAAAGAACATGCTCGAAAAGCAGCTCAACCGGCTGCAGAAGGATTATATCGATTTCTATCTGCTCCATGCGCTCAACCGGAATTCATTCCGTGAGATGGTGTCCTACGGCGTTCCGGAATACCTCGCGGAGATGAAGGAAGCCGGCAAGATCCGGTATTTCGGTTTCTCGTTCCACGATGATTACGAGGCGTTCGAGGAGATTATCAATTACCGCGACTGGGATTTCTGCCAGATTCAGTACAACTATATGGACCGGAACGACCAGGCGGGAGAGCGCGGCGTGGCACTCTGCGTCGAAAAGCAGATCCCGATGGTTATCATGGAGCCGATTAAGGGCGGCACGCTGGCGACGCTTCCCGAAGAGGTGCTGACCGGTCTTCGGGCGCTCCGTCCGGAGGCTTCCGCTGCGTCGTGGGCGCTTCGTTTCGTCGGCTCGCGGCCGATTGTGCATGTAATTCTTTCCGGGATGTCCGCGGAGGACCAGCTTGCGGACAACTTGAACACGTTCAATCATTTCGAACCGCTTTCCAAAGAAGAGGAGAAAGCAATCGAAGATACCGCCGCTGCAATCCGCGCACGGGTACGGATCGGCTGCACGGGCTGCCGGTACTGTATGCCCTGCCCGAACGGCGTCGATATTCCGAAGAATTTCCGTATCTGGAACAGTTTCGGCATGTATGCCAATGTGAATAACGCAAAATGGCAGTGGGGCCACGACATATCCGCGGACGCGAAGCCGGATAACTGCCTCGGATGCGGCGCCTGCGAGGCCGCCTGCCCGCAGCATCTGCCGATTATCGAGAGCCTGCAGGCGTGCCTTTCGGAGATGGATTCCCTGTAATTTGCTATTGAATTATTGACGGCTGCCCTGTATAATATAAGGGTAGCCGTTGTCATGAGGAGGGGCCCGCGAAGCGGGAAGAGTCCTGATGATCTACGCGCGACGCGCCGGGCGGAGCTCGGGTTATATCGCGTCGTGCTCCTTGCGCAGGCATAGTACATCGGTAGTATATCAGCTTCCCAAGCTGAGGAGGCGGGTTCGATTCCCGTTGCCTGCTTTTTGTCAAAAGGAGGGACCCACACGGCGGGAATGCAGTATGGACGAACAGGAAAGAAGACGTAGAGCGGAACTGATGAAGGCCGCCAGGAAACGGCGTCACCGTAAGGTGATGGTGAACAGAGTACTGGCCGGTCTTTTTCTTGTTGCGCTTATTGTTGCGATTATTGCCGGAATCGTGCTTTTGAACAATTATCTTAAGGGACCGGAGCCGGCGACACCGAACCCGACATGGAACACGCCGACGCCGATGGTCGTTACGCCGACCGATACGCCGACGCCGACACCGAGCCCGGAACCGACTACCGTACAGAAAGCAACGCCGGTTCCTGCGGGAGTGAAGCGTGTCGCGTTCACATTTGACGACGGGCCTTCTTACAGCGGACTGACGCTGAAGTTCGCCGAGAAGCTCGCTTCCTACGGCGGAAAGGGCACCTGGTTCATTGTCGGAAACCGCGTCGATGCGGAGAACCGCGAAGATCTTAAGAAGGCTGCGGAACTCGGGATGGAAATCGGCATCCACGCATGGACGCACGAGTACTTCTTCGACCGCAACCCGGACCGTCTCGAGGAGGAACTGCAGAAGACTTCGGATATCATCTATGAGGTAACCGGAAAGCGTCCGACGCTGTTCCGTCCGCCCGGGGGAAACTTTACGGATAAGCAGGTCATCGAGATCAATTATCCGGTCATTCTCTGGTCGGTGGATACCGAGGACTGGAAGCATACCGGAAACAAGACCGAAGAGGAGCGCGCTGACAACGTGCAGAGGATTGTCGACGTGATTATGCAATACACGAGGGACGGCAGCATTGTCCTGATGCATGAGATTTACAACAACAGTTATGACGCGTTCTGTATCGCGATTGACCGGCTGTCAAAGGAAGGCTATGTCTTCGTTACGGTATCCGAGCTGATCGGCGACGAACTGCGGCCGGGACACAAGTATGTCTCCTGGTACCAGCGCTAGGAACAACGCGGACGGCCCCTGTGCAGGCGCACGGGCCGGTGAGAAAAGCCTGCGGTATTCCCATATGAAAAAACGTCTACTTGTCGGAATCATTCTTTCGGAAATGCATCACCAGTTCTTCTCGAACGCTTCCAAGAAGCTGCAGGAAGAACTGCTTAAGATGGATGCGGACGTCTGCGTCTTCACGACGACCGCGCTTTCGGACATGCCCGAGGAATACTTAAGCGGCGACAGTTCGATTTACGATCTGATCACACCGGAACTGTTCGATGGGTTCATCGTCTATCCGGGCACCTTCCAGATGCCGGAACAGCAGGAACGTTTTCTTAAGAAACTGAAGGATGAATACCACAAGCCTGTGTACTGTCTCGAAAGACCGAAACTCGGCTTTCCGACCGTGCCTTTCCTTGAGGAAGAAGGTATCGCCATGCTTGTTGACCATCTGGTTAAGGTGCATAAGGCGGAGACCATCGAGTACATCTCGAGTGAGATTGACGATGACGGGTTCCGGAAGGAACTCGAAGGATATTTCCTGAATGCAATCCGGAAGGAAGGCATTCCGGTTACGGTTCACAGCATTCATTACGGCAAGACCAATGTCGGCAATGAAGCGAAGATTGTGGAAGAGATGCTTATGCAGGAAGGCGGACTCCCGCAGGCTATCATATGCGGCAATACGGAGTCGGTTTCCGGTTTTATCTGCGCCTTTGAAGAGAAGGGCATCCATGTGCCGCGGGACATTATGATCTGCGGCTACAATCTCGATATTGACGAAACGCTTCGCGGTACGACCTGTACGACAATCTTCCGGGATCCGTCCCGGATGGCGGTCGATGCCGCAAGAAAACTGATCAATGACATTCTCGGGGAGGAGAAGTATCCTCCCGTAAGCCGCGGGCAGGAGTGCGTCCTCGTGCCGAAGGCAACCTGCGGCTGCGAATTCTATGCTCTCGGGGATTATTCCCACATCCGGATGGACCGCCTTCTGACGAAAGACCGCCTGTACGAGTCGCCGTTCAATTTCATGCAGGAAGAGATTGCGAGCGCCGAGGATTTCGAATCCTGGCTCTGGCTGCTCGACTATTATGAGCGTTATCTCGGTAAGGAATGCGCGGCTTTCTATCTGTGTCTGAATGAGAACGCCCTTCACCAGACAACCAAGTTTACGGGCTTTACGGATAACATATTGCTTGCTTTGAACCACTCGAAGGTACGCAAGGTTTCGGCGACGGATTTCTTCCCGAAGTCGGCGCTGCTGCCTGCCTTAAGCGAGCCGTGCGATCATCCGAGGGTGTTTTATTTTGCGGCGCTCCATTTCATGGACCGCGTGTTCGGATATGCGGTTGTATGTTACGGTAACCGCGCGTGCGGGCTGACCGCGTCCTTCGACAAATGGATGCGCAGCCTCGAGACTTCGCTTGAATGCCAGCGGCAGAAGACGGTGTTCCGGGATTATTACACCGAGAACGCGACCCGTGACATGATGACCGGTCTTTATAACTTCAAGGGCTATCTGAATGCCGTGAAGGAGCAGTTCGCGCAGCTTGCGGGCAAGGAACGCGTATTCCGGATTCTTTCGCTCGATATCAGCCGGTTCTCAAGCATTAACGAGCTGTTCGGAAGAGAAGAAGGCAATGAGGCGCTCCTGACACTGACCAAGATTTTATTGAATTCCATCAACGACCGGGACGTCTGCGCACGGTTCGGCAATGACGAATTCGTCGTCGCCGGAGTCTATGACCGCGAGCCCGACGTGAAGGATATGATCCGCGAGATCAAAAACCGTTTAAAGACCATCAACCAGTTCGGCGGGAAGCAGTATACGATCGATATCGTTTATACGACGCTGACGCAGAAGATTACGAAGGAAGAGCAGATTGAAGAGTTCACAAACGATGTGCTTGCGCAGAAGAAGAACCTGAAGCAGGGTTCGTTCTCGGACAGCAGTGAGGCCGTATACGAGCTTGATCCGGAGGAATGCGAGGCTGTCCGTACGCTGATTGAAGAGAACGGATTTGCCTACCTTTTCCAGCCGATTGTCGACGCCAAGAACGGCAGCATCTATGCCTATGAGGCGCTGATGCGCTCCGGTTCGGACGAGAAGATTCCGCCTCTTTCGATATTACGGTATGCCGAAACGCTCGGCAGGCTGTATGACATCGAAAAACTGACGTTCTGGAACGTGGCGGAGATTATGATGCGGAACAGCAATGTGTTCACGGACCGCAAGATGTTTTTAAACAGTATCCCGAAGGTTACGCTTAAGGATAAGGATTTCAAGGATTTCACACTGCAGTATCCGGGCGTTCTGCCGAACATCGTCATCGAGTTTACCGAGCAGACCGAACTTTCGGAAGAACAGCTTGACGCCATCCGGAAACGGAGCGGCGTGCACGGCTTCCGTGTCGCAATCGACGACTACGGCACCGGCTATTCGAACGTCACGAACCTGTTGAATTACATGCCCGATTACGTGAAGATCGACCGGAACCTGATTGCCGGCATCGAAGCGGACAGCAAGAAGCAGTATTTCGTCGCGAACATCGTGGAATTTGCCCGCGAGAACGGCTTCTTAGCGCTTGCTGAGGGCGTTGAGACGAAGGAAGAGATGGATGCTGTCATCCGTCTCGGCGTTGACCTGATTCAGGGCTTCTATACCGCAAGACCGAGCGACGGGTTCCAGGAAGAAATCGCAAGGGACATCCGCGACGAAATCATCTCCCTTAACATCCAGGCCGGCGAGTCCCGTACCAAGAAGACGTACATCGTCGACAAGGAGCAGGAGATTATGCTCATGCCGCTTGTCACGACCGAGCACTATACCGAATTCGTGATTAACCGCAGAGAATTAAGCATCGTCGGAAATCCCCGGATTTCCGTCGACGTTCTGATCCGGATCCCGGACAATACGACGACAACGATTCATCTGCGCCGCGTCAGCCTTGATTCCTACCAGCGGCATCCGTGCATCGAAATCGGGAACAACTGCGACGTCACGATTGTGATTGAGGGAACGGCAGTATTGAACCGGAAGGGAATCCGCGTTCCGGAGAGCTCAAGGCTCACGCTGACCGGTGACGGAAAGCTGACCGTATACGGTACCGGCGACCGCGCATACGGAATCGGAGGAGATTCGACGCAGACAATCGGCAGGATTACCATCGATATGAGCGGCGACATCACACTGAAACTCGACGGCAAGGAATGCGTCGGAATCGGTGGCGGATACTCGAACCGCAAGGCAGGAATCTATATCGACCGCTGCAAGAATCTGTACACGCTGGCAAGCGGAGAGCGTGCCGTCGGCGTCGGAATCTGCAACAACATCGCGCCGATTTCCCTGAAAGAAACACGGCTTAAGATGGAAATCAACGCCGACCGGGCGGTAGCGGTCGGTTCGCTTACCGCGGAATGCGACATCACGCTTAGCGGCGTGAAACTGAATTACACCTCTTCCGGGGACAGTCAGGTCACGGTCGGAACCCTTTCGAACCGTCCGGTGAAAATCGTCGCGAGACATTTCGAAATGCAGACGACGATCAAGGCGAAGACCTGCGTCGGAATCGGCTGCAGAGACGGTTCTGCGGACATTCGCTTAGATTCGTCGGAAATCGACTTGCGGCTTGAAGGAGCCGAGGCCGTCGGCATCGGTTCGAAGACGAAAGAGGGACGCGGACAGTTTGAAAAGACGGTGTTCCGCACCATTATCAACTCGGCGGACCGGATTGATTTCGGCTACGAACCCGAGAATATGAGCTTTTTGATGTGTAAAGTCTGAAGAATGAGAGGATACCCGGATCCGGGGGGACCGGGAGAAGAAGATTATGCGTAAAATGTTATATGCGCTCCTTGTTGTGCTGCTTTTATTCGTACTGTTCGGATGCGACAGCGCAAACAAAAAGGAATACGATAAGATCGACCATACGTCGGGAATCACGGGAGATGTGACGGGAGCCGGAAAGAAAGACCCGAAGGCGCTTGTGATCTGCCTCGATCCCGGCCACGGCGGCCGCTGGCAGGGGGCAATCTACCATGACCGCGAGGAACGGGACATTGTCCTTGAGCTTGCCAAAGAAATCCGTTCCTACCTGAACGAGCACTATCCGGAGATTAAGGTTTATCTGACAAGAGAAGACAATAACGTCTTTTCAAATGACATCGGGACGGACCTCCGGGCACGCGTGGAATTTGCCAAGAGATGCGATGCCGATATTCTCATAAGCCTTCATCTGAATGCTTCCGAGAATCACAATATGCACGGCTCGATGGTATGCATATCGAAGCAGCCGAACATTAACGGAATCTCCGCGGAACTGGCCGACGCCCTTTTAGACGCAACGGAGGGACTCGGGCTCAAACGGAACGGTTACGAAACAAGAAACAGCACGGATACGTTTGATGAGAACGGCGAGCCGGTAGACTATTACGCGATATGCCGTCACGGCGCTTCGCTTGACATCCCCGCCGTCATCCTCGAATCCTGCTTCATGGACCACGATGCGGATTATCCGTATATCGAAACCGACGAGGCGCTTAAACGGCTTGCGGAAGCCGAAGCGGAAGCCATGGCGCAGTTTATGCTGTCACATTTTCCGAAATAAGAAAAGACCGTCATCCCCGCGGGTGACGGTCTTGTTTTCGTTTCGGTTACTGCCACCCGCCGTCAAATCCGATGATCTGGCCGGTCAGGTAGGACGGCGCTTTCAAAAGGAGCGAAACCATGTCGGCAATCTCCGCAGGCGTTGTCATGCGGCAGGCGGGGATTTCGTCGATCACGGCCTGTTTTTCTTCATCGGAGAGCATCCGGTTCATCGGCGTGTCGACCATGCCGGGTGCGAGAGCGTTCACGGCGATGCCGCTCGGAGCGAGCTCCTTCGCGAGCGCTTTCGTGAACGAGTTGATGCCGCCTTTCGTCGCAGAGTAGGCTACCTCGCAGGAGGCACCGCGGCCGCCCCAGACGGAAGAGAGGAGAAGAATCCGTCCTTCCTTCCGCGACACGAAATGCGGCGTCAAAGCCTTACAGAGCAGAAACGCCGAGGTCAGGTTCGCGTCGAACAGACGGTTCCAGTCGGAAAGCGAAAGGTCGGTCATAAGCCCTATGGAAGCGATTCCTGCTGCGTGAACGAGTCCGTCGATATGACCGAATTCCCGAAGGGAAGCGCCGACAATATCCTTCACAAACGATTCCTCCGACAGATCCCCGAGGAAGGTTTTGCAGGGAACTTCCGACGAAAGACGGCGGTATAAATCCGCCAGCGCGGCTTCGTTTCGGTTCCCGCAGAGGATGAGCGCACAGCCCTCGGAAGCCAGTTTCGCGGCGATTCCGGAGCCGATTCCGCCGCTTGCGCCGGTAATCAGGTACGTTTTCATAGTGATTTCTCCCATAAAATGATGGGTTCAGTTTAGCAAAAAAGTACGAAAAATGCAATTCTTATGCTCGTTTTATCAATAATAGACAGTTTTCGGACGGAAAAATTAGGAAAAAAGCATAACAATATAACGAAACGCACGAAAGTTAGTCAATTTCAACAAAATGAGGAAATCTTCTTTGGTAATTTGCGATATGGCATTTTCCGGTGGGGTTGTGTATGATAAGGCTATGCTATTTTGCGTATTTGTGTGCGCAGGATGAATATCAGGAGGTTAAAAATGGCAAGTTTAAAGTTGATCAACATTAACAAGACTTATCCGAACGGATTTGTTGCAGTTAAGGATTTCAACCTGGACATTAAGGATCAGGAGTTCATCATCTTCGTAGGTCCTTCCGGTTGCGGAAAGTCCACGACCCTTCGTATGATCGCCGGTCTCGAAGAGATCACCGCCGGTGAGCTCTACATCGGTGACAGACTGATGAACGACGTTGAGCCTAA
>JAGAES010000008.1 GCA_017613055.1 Lachnospiraceae bacterium
GATAACCGTACTTCTCGTTGATGTATGAAAAATCGTTAATGTCACAGTAAATGACGGCATGTACCGGCTCCATCTCCGGGTCCGAAAGCGTCTCCTGCAGTCTTGCGCGGAACGCGGTACGGTTGTAAAGGCCGGTCAGACGGTCCGTCGAGGACAGGCGGTTGATGAGCATGCGGTCGTTGCTCCGCTCCTTGCGGATCTTCCGCTCCTCGTCAATCTGCGCGATGCGGCCGTACAGATACGTGATGCTGCCGTCGTCATCCTTAGCGCCGATGACATTCACGCGGCACCAGCGGTATTCCTTGCCGTCGAGACGGAGGCGGTATTCGCCCTTCATATTCTCGCCGGTTTCCTTTGCGTGAGACATCGTCTCCACGCAGGCATCGTAATCCTCTTCATGGACGAACTTCTTCAGAATGTCCTTCTCCATGAAGCGCGGGATTACGCTCTCGATGCCGAGTGCGGTGGCAAACTTATTCGGGATGCTCATGCGGTCATCCACGATATTGTAACCGAACTGGATGTCGTCGGAAGTCTCCTCGAGCTGCCGGTAATGGTCCAACTGATGCTTCATCGACATTTCGGCGTTGATACGCTTCGTAATCTCGGTGAACGCGCAGCTTACAAGGCTCATGCCGTCTGCGTTTCGGCTCACGACAAGGGCATTACAGTGTACCCACGCAACGCTGCCGTCGAAGCGGTTCACACGGAACTCCGCCTCGGAAACCGAATGCACCTCGGCCTTCGGGTCGAACAGGCGGTTTACGTTCTTGACGTCGTCAGGCGCCACGATTTCCGGAAGGGAATTGTTATGAATGGAGGCAAACTGCTCCGAAGTATGTCCGATGACTTTATAAAAGGTCTCGTTTGCGTAGTAGATTTCCGGCACATTTTCCCTGCCGATGCGCCCCTGGTATTCAAATACCGCAACGCCGACGGGGAGTGTTGTCAGAAGGCCGGTCACCTGGCGCTTCTTAAGCATCTCACCGGTTACCTGTGTAATTGTGATGTCGAACAGGCCGTTCTTCATCATCTTCTTCTGGCGGCGGACAAAGCACTGCACGGAAACAGGCTGTCCCTCACCGGTCAGTACGCGGTGCTCGATGCAGACAACCATCTGCTTACGAATCTTTTCATCCAGAATCCGGCGAATCGTCTCGCGGTCCTCAGGGTCAATCAAAGCGAGGTAGCTGTATGTCTTGCCGCTGCTCATGCGAATGCCGAGAAGCTCCTCCACGCTCGCGTCGCAGTCCACAATCGTATAACCGTCGTCGTCGCGAACGGTACAGGTTCCGAAATACACCTGTCTCGCGTAGCCGTAGCCGGCCGAAGCGCTCTTCGCACCGGTATCGCCGGTCATGCTCGAGAGATACTCCGAAAGGCTCTCCTCCCCGGCAAAGGTGTTAAGAATCAGTTTCTTCGCCCGCACGTGACCTGCGCAGATGAAAAGGCAGGAAAGAAAGATTGACCACGTCAGGGGGTACGCGCCGCGTTCAATCGAGCTCACGGTCTGTCTCGTGATGCCGATCAGCGCGCCGAATTCCTCCTGCGATAATTTCATGGCTTTCCGGTAGGTCGAAAGGTTGGCCGAGAAAACCTCCAAAAGCCGTTTCTTCTCATTTGCATCCAGATTCATCTTTAGCTTTCCTCTCTTTATCCGATTCTGACGGGACCGCTTCCGGTCTCCGCTTCGTAAAAGGTTGCATCGTATCCGATCTGCTCCCGATAGATCTGTCCGACATTTGTGACAAATGAGGACACCGCGTCCTCCTGCACCAGACTTACGGCACATCCGCCGAAGCCGGCACCGGTCATCCGTGCCCCGAGCACACCCGCCTGCTGCCATGCAGCCTCCACAAGCGTGTCAAGCTCGCGCCCGGTCACCTCGTAATCATCCTTAAGGGAGATGTGGGACTCGTTCATCAGCCGCCCGAACGCCTTCAAATCGCCCTTTTTCAGAGCCTCGTAGGCTGTCAGTGTCCGGAGGTTCTCCGTCACCGCATGCTTTGCGCGTTTTCGAAGCGTTACGGAGGGAATCGTCTCCTTTGCCACATCCCACTGTTCCTTCGTGAGCTCACAAAGAGCCTGCACGGGGAACGTCTGCTGTACGTACTGAAGTGCCTTTTCGCACTCCGCACGGCGCTCGTTGTATTTCGAATCGCCGAGTCCGCGCTTCTTATTCGTATTCATGATCACGATGCGGACGCCCTTTAAATCAAGCGGCGCATATTCATACGCAAGGGTTCCTGTATTCAGGAATATTGCATGCCCCTTCTGTCCCATCGCGATGGCAAACTGGTCCATGATGCCGCAGTTCACGCCGATGAAAGCGTTCTCCGCGCGCTGCCCGAGCTTCGCATTCATGATGCCGTCATAGTCGAACCCGTAAAGGTCCGCGAGGAAATACCCCGTCAGCACCTCAATCGAAGCAGATGATGACAGCCCCGACGAATTCGGGATGGTACCGCGAAACAGCACATCAAACCCGCAGTCAGCCTTGTATCCGGCCTCCTCCGCTGCCCACACAACGCCTCTCGGGTAGTTGGTCCAGTCGAGTTCCCGTCGGAACGCTTTATCGTCAAGCGACGTCTCTAAAACGCCTGCATCCGGGAAATTCGCCGAGTAAAACCGAAGCTTCCGGTCCGCCCGCTTCCTCACGGCCGCGTATGTTCCGATGCTTAAGGCGCACGGAAACACATGCCCGCCGTTGTAATCCGTATGCTCTCCGATCAGATTGACTCTGCCCGGTGCGAAATATTTCCGAATCTCTCCGCCCTCACCGAAGACCTTGGAAAATGTGATTTCGTCCTCCATTTTCTAGCCCTCCTTCCCGGGCGCGGGATCACGGATGATCTTTCTGGTAGCCCGTCTTGCGTTCTTTTCTTCATACATCCGGTCGTCGCTTAAGGTAAGCCACTCACCGAGCGGGACATTGTCCTTCGGGTCCACAATGACATAGCCGAAGCTTGCCTGCACAATGTAAGGTCTTCCGGACCGGCTGTTATAGTCATCGAGGAAGGCGCGGAACCGATCGCGGTACTCTAAAACCATATCCTCGTTATAATTGAGTGCGATAACCTGGAATTCGTCACCGCCGACACGGTAGCAAAGCTCGTTCTGGAAGCATGCCGCCGACATCGCATTGGCAATCGCCTTCAGGGCAAGGTCGCCGAAGGAATGTCCGAACGTATCGTTGATGTCCTTTAAACCGTCCATGTCGATTCCGATGATGGCCATCGGCTGACGCTTTCTGGCTGCCTGCTCATACATGCTTTCACATTTCTGCTCGAATCCGCGACGGTTGGAAAGTCCGGTCAGGACGTCGCTTACGTACAGGTGCTGGAGCTCGGCAATCAGCGTCTCCTTTTTCATATTCGAGCGGATTTCTTCAAGCGCCGTGCACACATTCGTGATGAACGGCTGGAAGAACGGATTCGGGATGCCGTCGCCGCTATAGGTCATGACGCCGTATCCGAGGCATGCCTCGTGGTAGTGAAGCGGCACGATGAAATAGCCGCACGGGTCGTCGCAGACATATTCCTCGGGGAGAATCTCCTGGATGTCGAAGACATGGTCGACATGCCCCAGAAGGATGTTCTCTCGCACGGCGGTCCGCAGGTGCATCATCGGCGTGAAGCCGCGGAATTCCTCGGGCTCCTGCGTGCGCCAGTCGTAGTCGTTCAGCACAACATAAAAGTCCCTTACCTGCTCGTTCTGGTTCAGGAAGGAATAGATGACGTTATTGAGTTCATCGATATCACGCGCTTTCTCGGCGTGAATGCTCATGAACATGGACTGCATCAGGAAGGATCTCGTCTTCTGGTCCTGGTCGAAATACCGCTTTACCGCGGCCTCAAGCCTTGCCGCGTTCCGCGTTCCGCATCCGCACGATTCGCGGATGACAACGTGCGTCGGAATGTATGTGATTTCGGGAACCTTCTCGCCCTCCTCCATCAGGCGGACTGCCTCAACGGCGCGCTCCGCCATCTCGCGGACGTTCACGCGCACCGACGTAACGGTCGGCGCAATCGCATCAGTCTCGGAAATATCGTCAAAACCGGTTACCGCAATGTCCTGCGGCACACGGATGCCTCTTCTTTGCAGCTCGTCAATCACGGAAATTGCCGAGTAGTCATTGGCACAGATGATTGCCTGCGGCCAGCGGTCACGGCCGGTGAGCAGGTAATCGACGGCAGCCGGTCCGACATCACGCCAGAAGTTACCGTAGTAGATATCCTCGTCGTCGACGGTAATGCCGAATTCCGACATCGTATTTTTCAACGACGTGAGACGGCGCTTTGCGTCAATGTGGTCTCTCGGTCCGTTGACGAAACAGAAGTCGCGGTAGCCGTGCTCCTTCACGAGGTGCGTGATGATGCCGTCAAGCGCATGCTCATCATCTACGAGGATATTGGCAAAGCCTTCCACGTAGCGGCGCACGCACACAACCGGACAGGTCGCCTTCTCGCGCACGAGCTCCACAATCTTATCCGCAACGACATGGTTATCAAAGGTGTCCGTTGCCAGAATGATGCCGTCCATCTGGGTAAAATCAGGCAAATCCGCAATGTAGGACTCGCCGATATCGTATGCGTCGTTATTGCCGTACTTTCCGAAGCAGGAATACACGAGGGCATAGTAACCGAGCTCCTGTGCTTTGCTGACCAGACGCCCGAGCAGGGTATACTGGTATTCGGCGGAGCTTCGACAGATCAGAATCGCAATCTTTTTCTTCTGTCCGAGATTCATGAATGCCCTCCTTTCTGCATATTCAGCAGCGGAAAATACCACTCTTTTCTCGTATTTTACTATGAAAATCATTAGAATTCAACTTGAAAATCTTAATTTTTCGGTTTTTTTGCAATAAAAGTATACATTTTACACAATTGATGATATACTGAATAAAAATGGATATTGACA
>JAGAES010000067.1 GCA_017613055.1 Lachnospiraceae bacterium
ACAATTTCACAAAGATTTCCCCGATTTTTCTACATCCGAAAAGCCGGATTCCGATTGCATATCGGCCCGGAACATGATACGATAAACCCACCTCGGAAATTCATTCCGACTCTTTTTTCTGTGCCCGCACCCCACACGGGCGTCCGCCGACATTGTCCGGCACACTTTCACATTTTACGATATTACTTACGGAGGTTTAGCTATGGCAGCAGTATGCCCGAAAACAGGGGAAAACTATGTCCTTTTGGACTTTATGCAGTTTTGTGAGGAGGTGCGGGACCGCGTGGTTTCGCAGCTCGGAGAGTCGTATGAGGCAACGCTTCGGAATGTTGTGAAGAACAACCGGACGGAGCATAAGAGCATTGTGATTCGCGAGGGGGAGGATGAGATTATGCCGAGCATCTATCTCGAGACCTTCTATGACGAGTACAGAAACGGCATGGAGATGGAAGAGATTGTCGAGACGGTGCTTAAGGTCTACCGCGAGAACCGGAACCCGTGGCCGGAAGGGATTGACCTTTCGTACAACGGCCTCAAGGAGAAGATCGGTTTCCGTGTCGTCAATTACGAAAAGAATCTGGATATGCTTTCGGAGGTGCCGCACCTTAAGATTGATGACTGGGCGGTGTGCTTCGAGTGCGTGATCTCGCGGGAGAACGGACAGGTCGGGGCATTTCGCGTCGACCATGTGATTGCGGCCCGCTGGAGGATCGGGCTTAAGGAACTGACGGAACTTGCACTCGAGAACACGTTCCGCATGTTTCCGTCGAAGCTGGAGCCGATTGAGGAGGTACTTGCAGGCATGCTGATCGGCAGAATCGAAGAGGACCGGTCGCTGACGAGGGAGGAACGGGAACAGAAGACCAAGGAGATTATCGACGGCGTTCTGGCAAGAAGGGACGAAAGCGGGCTTCCGATGTACGTGCTTTCGAACGCGATGAATCATTTCGGCGCCGGCGCAATCCTGAACCTTTCGTTTATGGACGGCGTTAGGGAGAAGCTGAAGGAGGACTTCTATATTCTTCCGTCAAGCGTGCACGAACTGATTCTGATTCCGGTTTCGAACGCCCCGGACGAAGAGAAACTTCTGCAGATGGTGCGTGAGGTCAACGAGCGCGAAGTGCCCGAAGAGGAATTTCTCGCCGACGGCGTATACCGTTACAGCGTAATGCGGGAGAAGATCCGCGAAGCGCTCGGGTGTGCGCAGGAAGGGTGAAAAATTGCTGGAAAAAGACTTGTGAAAATGGTATAGTGGAATATGGAGAAGAAAAGGATACCTTCTGAGGATTGCTTTATGTTTAATCCTTTCCCGCTCAGCGCAAGAGAGTGGGGAAAGATTTGCCACGAGATAAACGGTATCTATTGGGCGCGATATGAAGGGAAAAGGATTTGTACGCATCTCTCGTTTGATTTAAACGGAAACGCATTTATCTATTATTTTGAGAATCTTGGGTTTTCAAAGTATAACATTTTCCTTCGTGTAGTGAATGACAACTAGGAGGAGGTCGCGATATGAAAGAGTTGACAGTCAGACTGCAGGCAGTGCCGGATTCATACTACGATTTTGTTGTTGCGGTTTTAACTTATGTTAAGAAGAAACAGTCACGCATGGACAAGGTATCGGAATATCTGGATAATAATCCGAATGCCACAACTTCCGACATTCTGTGGTTTATCTCCAATCAGGAAGATTTCTTCGAAGATGCCGTATATGACGGGCAGCCTCAGGCAGTATAAGACCGAATCCAAACGGTTTCTGACCGTGCCGCGGTAAGAAAAGGAAAAACGGAGCCGTCGCGTAAGCGATGACTCCGTTTTGCTGTGCACCTGAAGGGATTCGAACCCCCGACCATCAGCTTCGGAAGCTGCTACTCTATCCAGCTGAGCTACAAGTGCAAAGGCGAGTCCTATTATACAATGCGAATGCGCGAAATGCAAGAGCAAATGACACATTCTTCAATACACTTTTCCGACAAGCCAGACGGCAACGCGTGCCGGCAGAAGGTTGTAAAGGGCAAGCAGAAGCCGATAGCGGAAGCCCGCAACATAGAGCGGCGCCGGATTTTTGCGTGTTCCGGCCCGGACAATTACCGCGGCAACCTTTGAAGGAGCGATGCCGTTCCGCTCGTCCCGTTCCATCGAGGACACGGCCTTCTCGCAGCGCGGATACGCCTCGCCGCCTGAAGTTTTCTTCCTGGCATCGGTGAAGCCGGTTCCGGAGTCCCCGGGCATCACGACGCTCACGCGGATTTGGTAGTCCCGGACCTCGTTTCGAAGCGCGAGAGCCATTGCCTGAAGCGCGGCTTTCGTTGCGGAGTAGAAGCCCTGGTACGGAATGGAAATCGGCGCGGCCACGGAACTCGTGAACACAACGGAACCGCTGCGCTGCCCGCGCATATACGGAAGCACTGCGCGTGTCACAAGAAAAGCTCCGAGGAAGTTGACATCCGTAATCCGGCGCACGTCCTCAAGAGCGGCAAATTCTATCGGTCCCGAAATCCCGATTCCCGCGTTGTTTACAAGCAGGTCGATGTGTCCTTCTGCAGCGAAGATTTCCTGCATGCAGGCGGATACCGCCGCCTCATCGGAGATGTCAACCGCCCGTCCGAATGCGCCTTCCGGCGCGGTTCCGCGGCGACTAAGCCCATACACTTTATATCCTTTCCGCATCAGCTGGATGCAGACCTCATATCCGATTCCGGAGCTTGCTCCCGTAACGATGGCAACCATATTGTTTCTCCTTCCGGCCACATTCTTTCCGCA
>JAGAES010000068.1 GCA_017613055.1 Lachnospiraceae bacterium
CTTCTAAGCCGTGTGTCGGGGGTTCGAATCCCTTCTGGCACAATCGCTTTGTGCGAAAATTTTATATGGTGGGTATAGCGCAGTTGGTTAGCGCGCCAGATTGTGGCTCTGGAGGCCCTGGGTTCGAGTCCCAGTATCCACCCTGATGCAAAGCCTTTCTTGTATATAGTAAAGGCTTTGTGTTATAATTGGGCCATCGCCAAGCGGTAAGGCACAGGGTTTTGATCCCTGCATCCGCTGGTTCGAATCCAGCTGGCCCAGTCTGAGCGGGACCGGCAGGGTACCCGCTTTTTTGTTTATGTCGGAAAGGAAGCCTCATGGGAGCGGAAGAACGCAGACAATATAAGGATTTTGCGGAGACGCTTAAGAACTCCGACCGCGAGCTTAACCGCATCGCGACCTCGGAGAATGCGCTTAAGAATTCCGTCCGCGAAGCGTACCGCGCCCTGCAGGAGAGTCTTGCCGTTGACCTTCTTAAAGATATGGACGTGGAGCAGCTCAACATGAGCAGGGAAGGCATCCGCGTCAAAGCCTTCCGCGACGTCGGAATCCGTACCGTTGCGGACGTCTGCAAAGCAACGCAGCGGTCGTTAGAGTCCGTTCCGGGAGTCGGCCCGGTAATGGCCGCCAAAGCGAAACGGAACGCGGACGCGCTCCGGATTTCGGCGGGCAGAACCATACGCGTTAAAGTGGATTATGAGAATCCGAGTCCCGAAGCAAGGAGACTGGTCCGTGCCGTCGGCGTATTAAAACACGCGACGTACTATATGGAACGGGCAGGCCAGCTGTATGCCGCAAGCCACGACGGAATCACCGTGCGGCTTGCCGTGTCCGAATGTCTCGGAAGCGGGCTTTCGTGGTTTTTCACTTCGGGGGAGAAACGGCAGCAGGCACAGCTTGCTTACAGCGAATTGAAGGAATACCTCGCGGCGGAATATGCCGTCGCAGCCGCGGAAATCATCGACGGGTTCCGCGAGGCGTGCGGTTTTTTGGAAGCGCAGGCATGGAAGGAGTTCGGAAAGAATTCGGCCGCCTACTATGCGCTTCTGTATTCCGTCACGGAAGCCAGTACGGAAGCGGTTACCGATTACGGCGGAATCCCTTCGGAACTGGTGGAACAGGTCAATGCATATCCGCTCCGCACCGAAGGGCTTCAGGCGGAATTAAGACGTTATCAGGTGTTCGGCGCAAAGTACATCCTTGCGAGGGAGAGAGTGCTTCTCGGCGACGAGATGGGTCTCGGAAAAACCATCGAAGCGATTGCCGCAATCACGCATCTTCGGGCCGAAGGAAAGACGCATTTTCTGGTTGTATGCCCTTTAAGCGTTTTGATGAACTGGCAGCACGAAGTCGCGCGGTTCTGTACGGTTCCCGTGGACGAAATCTACGGCTACGACCGGAGCGAAGAACTCGCGGACTGGCTTGCAAAGGGCGGCACGGCAATCACAACTTACGAAACCGCCTCGAAGATTGAGCTTCCGGACCGTTTTGCGATTGACCTTCTGGTCGTGGATGAAGCACAGTATATCAAGAACCCGGACGCGCAGCGCACGAAGGCGGTATGCAATCTTATAGCGCGCTCGCAGAGGGTTTTGCTGATGACCGGAACGCCGCTTGAAAACCGCGTTTCGGAGATGGTCGGATTAATCGGTTTTCTGCAGCCGGAGGTGGCATCCCGCGTGAAGCGGTACACGTCCCTTTCGGAAGCGGAGCGGTTTCGTGAGGAAATCGCCCCGGTATACCTGCGGCGTACCCGCGAGCAGGTGCTCGGCGAACTCCCGGACAAGGAGGAGATCGCGGAGTGGGGAATCCTGATGGAAGACGAGACGGAAGCCTACCGGAAAGCGCTTGAAACGAACAATTTCATGGAAATCCGCCGCATCTCGTGGAACGTGCCCGAGACCGGTGCGTCAACGAAAGCGCGCCGTATGCTTGAACTCGTTGACGAAGCGGAAGCGGACGGGCGGAAGGTCATTGTCTTCTCGTTCTTCAAAGAGACGCTTAAGACCGTCGCGCTGATACTCGGAAACCGGTGCGCAGGCGTCATAGACGGTTCGCTCTCCATGCCGCAACGCGAAGCAATTCTTAAGGAATTCCGCGAACGCGGGGAGAAGACCGTGCTTGTCTGCCAGGTCATCGCCGGCGGCGTGGGCTTGAATATTCAGACGGCAAGTGTTATCATATTCTGTGAACCACAGTTAAAACCTTCCATGGAAGAACAGGCAATCGGCCGCGCCTACCGGATGGGCCAGAGCCGCAAGGTTCTCGTGCACCGTCTTCTGATGGCGGATTCCGTGGATGAACGGATATTGGATATTCTTGCCGGCAAGCGGGAAGAATTCCTCGCATTTGCCGAGGAATCGGTTGTCGGAAAGATGGATGCAGAACAGGAAGTGACCGCTGCGGCCATGCAGCAGATTATCGAGGCGGAGAAGAAACGGTATCATGTCGAAGATGCCGCGGATGCCTCGCAATCGGAGGAGGAACACGATGAAGATCAGAAAGAGTAAAACAATCGCTTTGCTTCTTGTGACGGTACTGATGGTTTCTTCCCTTTGCGGATGCGGAGGAAAGAAAGAGGAAGAAGAGGAGAAGGTTTTCGAAGTCCGTTTTGAACTGAACGGCGGAAGCCGCGTCTCCGGCAGCCTTCATCAGGAAGTGGAAGAAGGGAAATCCGCGAAGGAACCCGAAGTAGAGCGTGAGGGATACTTCTTCGACGGCTGGGATAAGGATTTCTCGGGCATCGAAAAGGATACGGTCGTTAAGGCGAAGTGGATTAAAGCGGTAAATGTCACATTTGACGCGAACGGAGGCGAGATTACGCGCGGCGAAAGCACCGTCGTTATCGCATCCGGCAAGAAGCCGCAGGCACCGTCGGTGAGCAGGGAAGGATTTATCTTCAAGGGCTGGGACCGTGAGGTCGGCGAAGCCACCGAGGACACGACCTATGTGGCGCAGTGGGAGAGAGCCGTTCCGACGGCCGAAGAGGTGTATCAGTCGCTCGCCGTCAGCATGGTGGAGATTCGAACCTATGACGCGTACGGAGACCCGATCGGACTCGGTTCCGGTTTCTTCATCGATACGAACGGAAAGCTGCTTACAAACTTCCACGTTATGGAAGGCGCGTCCACTGCAGAGATTTATCTGTATGACGAAGAGAACGCGAGAACCTATCACGCGACCGAGATCGAAGGCTATGATAAGGATATCGATCTGTGCGTCGTGCAGACGGACGTAAGAAATACAACGCCGGTCACGCTCTTCACGGGCAATGTGAAAACCGGTGAGACGATATATACGCTCGGCAGTTCCAAAGGACTGACCGGCACATTCTCCGACGGAATCGTTTCGAAGGCGTCCCGCCTCAGTGACGGTGTTGAGTGCATCCAGATTACGGCGCCGATTTCGCCCGGCAACAGCGGCGGTCCGCTTGTGAACGAGTACGGCGAAGTGCTCGGCGTGAATACCTTCCAGTACGTGGAAGGACAGAACCTGAATTTCGCCGTATCGATTAAGGAACTCGATAATATCGACCGTTCGGAGACGATCACGATTGCACAGTTCGGAGCGCTTACCGGCGATTCCGTGAAACCGAGCGTCACGATTGTGGAAACCGGCGACGAGGGTGAATACGTATACAGCATGACCAACGACATCGAGCTGGAGCCGAACGATACGATTGACGATTCGGATCCGCTCACGGACGGATACTGGAAAGCCGCATATCTTGCTGACGGAGAGGTGGATATGTTCTACTTCTATATTCCGGAGCCGGCTACCATCACCGTCTATCTGTTAAGCTACTGGACAGATGATGACCAATATCTGTATGCATATCTGAGGGATGATTACGGCGATGTGCTTCCGGATTCCGCTACCGGACGGAGCGCCTATATCGGCATGGATGACTATGACGAAGAAGAAAGCTGCAAGATTGCGACCTTCCGGATCCCCGAGGCCGGCTACTATATCCTCGATACCCACATCCCGAATGACTATCCGTTCGCAAACGGATGCTATTATCTGGTCGGCTACGAAACTAATTAGACAGATAACAGAAGGGCTGCCGCACCGTTGTGCGACAGCCCTTTTTCTGCGGATAACAGGACTTGAACCTGCACGCTTGCGCACCAGAACCTAAATCTGGCGTGTCTGCCAATTCCACCATATCCGCATGTATTTCGCCTTATTCTATCATCGGTGCATACGCTTGTCAATCCTGACGCGCATGCGCTTTATTTTTCCTTGTTTTTTCGGCTTCTTTTTGGTACAATGTAGATTGACGAAAAATGCATTGGCGAAGCCAGGAACACCATAGCAGAGGAGGGGCAACAACTATGGCGAAACGTGTGAATTATTCGGATATCACGGATGATATCCGCCGGCTGACGGAAATCTGCCGGGACAACAGCAACATCGATCCGGAACTCTATAACCGTTACGAAGTGAAAAGGGGACTTCGTGACCTGAACGGCAAGGGCGTGCTTGCCGGTCTTACCGAGATTTCCGAGATCCGCACGCTCAAGATTGAAGACGGCGTGGAAAAGCAATGCCCGGGCAAACTGTTCTACCGCGGCATTAATGTCGAAGATATTGTGAAGGGCTGCGTCGCCGAGAACCGGTTCGGTTTCGAGGAAACCGTATACCTTCTGCTGTTCGGCAAGCTTCCGACCCGCGAACAGCTTACCGAATTCACGAACCTGCTCGGTTATTACCGCACCCTTCCGAGCAGCTTTGTAAGAGACGTAATCTTAAAGAAGCCGAGCGCCAACATGATGAACGGGCTCGCAAGAAGCGTACTGACGCTTTATTCGTATGATACGAACCCGGAGGACACGTCCCTAGAGAACGTGCTCCGGCAGTGTATCCAGCTGATTTCCATCTTCCCGATGCTTACGGTGTACAGCTACCATGCACACCGTTACTATTACATGGATGAGGCACTCGTAATCCACCGTCCGCGGACCGACCTTTCCGCGGCCGAGAACATACTGCATCTGCTTCGCGCCGACAGTCAGTACAGCGAACTCGAGGCAAGAGTTCTCGATATCGCGCTGATTCTTCACGCGGAGCACGGCGGCGGTAACAACTCGACCTTTACAACGCATGTCGTCACCTCTTCCGGGACGGATACCTATGCTGCCATGACCGCGGCGCTTGGATCGTTAAAGGGACCGAAGCACGGCGGTGCGAACATGAAGGTTGTGGAGATGTTCGCCGAGATGAAAGAGAAGGTTTCCGACTGGACCGATGAGGCGGAAGTGGCAAAGTACCTGCGCGCGCTTCTTCACAAGGAGGCGTTTGACCGGGCGGGTCTCATCTACGGTATGGGCCATGCCATTTATTCCGTATCCGATCCGCGTGCGGTAATGTTCCGCGGCTTCGTCGAGAAGCTTTCCGAGGAGAAGGGCATGCACAGGGAATTTGCCCTTTATAAGATGGTTGAGGAGCTTGCGCCGAAGGTTATTGCCGAAGAACGCAGGATGTATAAGGGTGTCAGCGCCAACGTGGACTTCTACAGCGGTTTTGCTTACCAGATGCTCGGTCTTCCCGAAGAACTCTACACCCCGATCTTCGCGGTGGCAAGAGTGGCGGGCTGGAGCGCGCACCGCATGGAAGAGCTGATTAACGCCGGCAAGATTATCCGTCCGGCTTACAAGAGCGTGTGTGACGAGCGGGATTATGTCCCGATCGCAGAAAGAGGTTGAAACCGAAGAGGCAGAAAGGATTGCCCTGCCTTTTGTGCGGGCGGTCTGTTTTTGTGTCCGTCTGTATGGGCTTAAATTCCGCAGGAATGATCCTGTGAAGATAAATGGGAGGAATTACAAATGAGAACGTGGAAGAAAATGTTTGCGGTATGTGCCGCGGCAATTATGGCGCTTTCGACCGTCGGGATTATGCCGGCGAAAGCTTCCGGGAAGGCAATTGATTTTGATTTGCGAAGCGGGTACCGGCTGCTTGAGTACACGGAGCCTTTATCTGACTGGCTTCAGACAATGGAAATACAATCCGAGGAAAGCGATTATGACAGCACCCTGTTTGACCTTGACGGCGACGGGGCATTTGACATTGCAATCAGTATGTGGGTTCCTTCGGATTACACGTATCGTTATGTTCTGACGCCGGTCCCCGGAGGAAACATTCACGGAGACTTCACATTGGAATCCGATGAAGAACACAGAATTTTAAGCTTTTTCGGATACAGTGACGACGGAGAAATGATTTCGGAAGAAGTGTCGAAACTTGTGTTTCATTTTCCGAACGAACCGGTCCGCGAGACGTATTCCGTAAAGGTTAACGGCGGCAAAGCATTCCGCGGTTACTGGAATGAAAACGACGAATGGACGGAAGAGGAAGTTGACTCTGCCGCACCCGGAGAGTCCATCCGCTTTGAAGAAGAGAAGAAGACCGGGCAGTATCTGAAGGAGTGGAATTCCCAGGGTATTTCGAAAGGCATGACATCCAGTGAAGGACATGCCGTGAGAAGATTTGTCATGCCGGCGCACGACGTTTCGATGACCCCCGTTTACGGGAATCAGACGCCTTATACGTTAGAAGCGGGGAAAACCGAACTGATCGGAAGCGGATGGCAGCCGGTAACCCCCGTTGATTGTTTTTTGAATTCTCTGAGTAATTCTCCGTTCTACAAAGGAACAGACGGTTTCTTTGATGTGGACGGAGACGGAACGGATGACTTGTTCCTCGGACCGCATAAAAGTCAGGAAGACTGTTCCGCATGTCTGTTTTCCAATCTGGATTCCGTTACGCTGACGGCACCGAACGACGGACCGTATTGGCCGGTCACGCTGAAATGGAATAAAGAAGCCATGTACGTTATTGACATGTCAAACTTCTTCTATTACGCGTGGCTTTCGCCGAAAGGGAGTGAGCTTCTGTATAAATCCCTGAAGACATATGAACTTCCGGACAAAACCGGTTTCTTTGACCTCGACCGGGACGGATCCGAAGACATGTATTTCAACGGGTATGATATCAAGGCTCTTCCGACCTGCAGCATAAACGGTTCGGTTACGATTCCCGCAGATGAGGACGGTGTAAATCATCCGGTGACATTTACCGTTGATACGATCCCTGAAAGCAGCGCATTTTATAAAGTCAGCCTGGTCTATGAGAACGAACCGAAGGCTCATATCTATCATTCCAGTTATCCACGCTTCGGAGAATGGTTTGAACAGGGAGATTATGTTTCCGTGACTCCGGAACCCGGCTATCAGTTCGCCGAAGTAAAGATAGACGGTAATCCGTATCCGTTAGATTCCTATGATATGGAATACGGCTTCGGGTTTGAAGTTCAGGACCATGATACGGAAGTGAGCGTTCTTTTAAGAAACGAGTCCGGCGGGATTACCGGATACCATACCGTGACGGTGGAAGGAGATTACAGTATACCGTTTAAGCTGGACGGCAGCGATTATGAATCTCTGCTTTCCGATGCTTATGTCAAGGAGGGAGACTGGGTTATTATACTCCGAAACGACCGGACGGCCGATAACTATGTTTCTTCCTGGGAGGTTACCGGAACAGACCGGTATGAAATCGGCGTGAATGTATCGCTAAGATTGCAGATGCAGGATCAGGACGTATATGTAAAGCCTGTGTTCGGCAAGGTGGAACCTCTCACGATTGACCTTACGGGCGGGAATTATACCGTCACGGAGGAAATGATCGAAGAGATCGTTTCGGCGCTTGGGGCCGGGGAGTTCGGCGCGTCTGAGACGGTCCGCAAATTTGATCTGAACGACGACGGAAAGCTTGATGTCCGAATTGACGTACGGGCTTTGGAAATCACGCCGCTTGATACCTACAGCTGCGGGGATGCTTATACACTCTCCGAGTGGTACAACAAATCCGGACGCTACCATCCGATTAAATTCGTTTACAATGCGAACGGCGAAAAGCCGACAGAGGAGAAGAAGGATCCTTCGAAGAAAGCTTCTTCGAAGAAATCGAAGAAGGATTCCGGGTCCTTTAACCCGCTTTATGTGCTGATTCCCGCAGAAGTGCTTTTCATTGCCGCACTGACGGGCTTGATTATATGGCGCCGGAAGAGAAAGAAGAAGCCGGCTGAGAACGGGGGAGAACAGAATGAAGCTTAGGAAAATGATATCGTTTCTGTTGATGCTATGCGTTATGTTTGCATGCGCCGGGACGGTATATGCGGGAGAAGCAGCGTCTGCGTCGGATGGCGAAGTGCTTGAGATTGACCTTACGAAAGGCTATTACGAATGCACCCTCTATAGCAAAGACGGGGATTATCCCTATTACAATAACCTTGAACTGCAGGCAGTCTGTGACTCGGTCTACCACGCCGCATGCCCGGACGCAGGTACCGGGATAAACTTTGAGTATACTGCCGACCTTGATCACGACGGCACCATAGACCTGATTTCGGGGGCATACGGATACCCGATGGAAGAAGGAATGCCGTCCGTTTATTACCTGATTCCCGCCGCTACCGCCAGCGTGTGCGGGGCCTGTGAGATACCGCTCCCGCTTGGTTCGTACTCCCGCGGGGATTACACTTCGGTCCGGAATTACACGACGGTTCGGTTTTACTTCCCGGAGGAACCGGTTCAAAAGGAATATAGTATTACCGTTGAAAGCGGCCATGCCGAGACGAAGGACGGGAAGACCGTTACTTCGGCTGCGCCGGGAACCCTTTTATATCTTGTTCCGGATGCGCTTTCAGGCGAATTTGTCGCCGCGTGGGATTCGGAACTGCTTCATACGTTCAGCCGCTTTGAAAACTACGGGAATTACTGGAACAGCTGCGCGGAGTTCACGATGCCTGCGGCGGATGTCACATTTGCCGCAGAGAAGGGAAAACAGACACCGCTTACGTTTGATTTAACCCCCGGCTTCTGCCTCGGTGAGCAGGGTGCATGGGAAGCCCCCGGCCTTTACGATATCATGCCGGAAAGCGCAAACCGCGAGGAGAGGCGATTCGATCTGGACGGTGACGGAACGGATGACGTCTGCTACTATCCGCTCACCCTGTTGGAGATTGAGGGACCGAACCCGTGTGATGACTATATTGATCATACTTATGTGATTCCTCTTGCAACGAGCTCTATACGCGGTTCCTATACGCTTGAGGGGAAGAGCACTTCCGCATACTGGCCGCTGACCTTTAAATTCCCGGACGAGCCGCTTAAACAGTTTTATTCGGTTACCGTTACCGGCGGACATGCCGAGGACTACACGGGCCGTACCATTAACGTAGCGACGCCCGGCGATTGGATTAGAATCGTCTATGATGAGAAGGAAGGCGTAATCTTCGAACAGGAGTTCATGACGTTTCCGGAGTACGAAAATCTGAATTCCCCGTGGCATATGCGCGAGAATGTTGTGATGCCGGCGTGCGATATTGAGTATATCGCGCTGACGCATGCTCCGGGCAAGGAACAGGAAGAAGAGAAGTATCCGATTACCGTGATTAACGGGGGTGCGGGCCAACAGTTTTATGAGCCGATTACCGAGGCTTATCCCGGAGAATGGATTATCGTATACCCGTTCGCCGGTCCGAGAGACGACGGCTATTACTATACCGGCAACTGGTCTTCCGATGATGTGGACCTGAATGACTATAAAGAGGGTGCGATGACACTGATCATGCCGGATCATGCGGTTACGGTTACGGCGGAAATTAAGAAGCAGGAGCCGGTTACGGTGGATCTCCGTTCCGGTTCGGCGAAGGTTACTTGGGATATAGCCGCCTGCCTGATGGACGCGAGCGGATCCGATAAGATCTTCTTCGATTTGAACGGGGACCGGACGGATGACGTGATTATCGACTTCGATAATGGGATTATCAAAGTGCTTCCCAACTGCACCTGCACGGAGCCCATCGAACTGACCGGAAGAACGGAGGGACCTTACTATCCGGTTACGGTGCTTTTCGACGAGAATACCCCGAAGACCGTGCAGCCCACGGTGACCGAAGAGGTAAAGCCTACCGAAACGGTGCAGGCACCGGATACGGCAAATGAGAAAGAGAAGGAGAAGAAGGCGCGCGATTCCTTCAACCTTTTCTATATATTCATTCCTGCAATACTTGTGCTCGGAGGAATTGTAACGGCATGGGTGCTTCTTTCGAAAAGAGCAAAGAAGTCCTCTGCAGAGAGTGAAGAAAACAGCATAACGTAAGAGGAGGATAGGAATTGTGATTTCGAAGAAACTGCGTATTGAGACGGCGAAGAAAGGTGCAACGATCCATAAGGAAATCTACGGGCATTTTTCGGAGCATCTCGGAAGATGCATCTACAACGGCATCTATGTCGGCGAGGATTCCGATATTCCGAACACGAACGGCATGCGGAACGATGTCGTCGAAGCGCTAAAGGACATGGGAATTCCCGTGTTGCGCTGGCCGGGCGGCTGCTTCGCCGATGAGTATCACTGGATGAACGGCATCGGCCCGAAGGAGAGCCGTGTCAAGATGATCAACACGAACTGGGGCGGCGTAACTGAGGACAACAGCTTCGGTACCCACGAGTTCATGGATCTGTGCGACCAGATCGGCTGCGAGCCGTACATCAGCGGCAACGTCGGAAGCGGCACCGTGCGTGAGATGTCCGAGTGGATTGAGTACATGACAAGCGACAACGTATCCCCGATGACCGACCTTCGTAAGAAGAACGGCCGCGAGAAGCCGTGGCATCTGAAGTACCTCGGTATCGGAAATGAAAACTGGGGCTGCGGCGGATTCATGACGCCCGAATACTACGCAAACCAGTACCGCCAGTTCCAGCAGTTCTGCAAGAACTACGGCGACAACAGGCTCTATAAGGTTGCGTGCGGTCCGAACGGCGGCGATACCGCATGGACCGACAAACTGATGTCGATGCTGAATCCGATGATTGCAAGCGCCATCAGCCTGCATTTCTATACGGTTCCGACCGGACGCTGGGAGGACAAAGGACCGGCAACCGGCTTTACGGAGAAGCTCTATCATGAGACTATCCGCGAGACGCAGAAGATGGAGCCGATTATCCGGGACCATCTGGCCGTAATGGACCGTTACGATCCGGACCACAAGATCGGCCTTGCCGTTGACGAATGGGGCTGCTGGTATAACGTTGAGGAAGGCACCAATCCGGGATTTCTGTATCAGCAGAACACAATCCGCGATGCGATTGTCGCCTCGATTAACCTGAACATCTTCAACCGCCACGCGGACCGCATCGTGATGGCGAACATTGCGCAGGTCGTAAACGTGCTGCAGTCCGTTGTCCTGACCGAGGGAACGAAGATGCTGAAGACACCGACCTACTATGTATTCAAGATGTACAAGCCGCATCAGGACGCAACGCTTGTCGAGTCCGTTCTGGATGACACGACGGCGGATCACGACGGCATTTCCTACGCGGACGTATCCGCTTCGGCTTCCGTTAAGGATGACACGCTCTTCGTTACGTTAAGTAACGCAAATCCGAACGAAACTTATACGGTTTCCGCGGATATCGACGAAGCCTACGGCACTTACGAAGCACGCATTCTGAGCGGTGCGATGGGAGATTATAACACATTTGACGCACCGGATCAGGTCTTCGATAAGGCTTATGACGGCGTGAAACTCACCGGCAGCAGCGCGGAAATCGTACTGCCTCCGTGCAGCGTTGTGACGGTCTCCTTTAAGAAGTGATGGATACTTTGAAAATTCCCTGCAGACGCTGTCTTTTCGAGGGCGTCGACCGGGAACAGGTTGTGAAAATGATTGAAACTTATCTGGAGGCGCTTCCCGACGGGGAGCGCACTCCGGATGCGCTTTATCAGGAACGCCTCGCCGTATGCGAGACGTGTCCGAACCTCTCGAACGGACTGTGCAGTCTGTGCGGCTGCTTCGTCCTCTACCGGGCAGGAAAGACCGCCTCAGGTTGTCCGGGCGGCAAATGGTAACGCTTTTATGACGGAAAGGGTGATTCCTTTATGCTTGAAGCAAACGGTTTAATGAAACAATACGGCAAATCCGAGGTCCTTGAGGGGCTTTCCCTCACACTGAATCCGGGCGAGGGCGTGGCGCTTCTCGGGCAGAACGGAAGCGGTAAGACCACGCTTCTTAAGATACTTGCGGGCGTTTTGGAGCCGGACGCCGGAGAAGTGACGGTTGACGGGCTTACGGGCAAGGAGGCGAAAGAGAAGGTTTCCTACGCTCCGCAGGATATCGTTCTTTTCGAAGAACTGACCGTTACGGAGAATCTGTATTCCTGGTCCTCTTTAAAGGGAGAAGAGAATGCCGCGCGTGCGGAATACCTGATCCGTGCGCTTCAGATGGAAGCGTTCCGGAAGAAGCGTGTCGACCGCCTCTCGGGCGGACAGAGAAGACGCGTCAATCTGGCTGTTGCTTTAATGGGCAGCTATTCGTATCTGCTGCTTGACGAACCGCTTGCAGGCGTTGATGCGCAGGGCGGCGAATGCATTGCCGCACTGTTACGGGAGGAGAAGGAAAAAGGAACTGCTATGATTATTTCCGAGCACAATCCGACGATTCTGATGCCGCTTATGGACCGTGCTTTAAGACTTGACGGAGGTCATTTTGCTCAATGAGGCTACTTTCGTTCATTTGGTATGATATCAAAAGGCTGTTCGGCCACGGAAAGACAGCGCTCCTCGCGGTGCTGGCTCCGATTCCCGTTGTGCTGATGTTCGGCCTTTTTCTGATTCCGATTCTTTCAAGCGGCGAAACCGTTCTGATCAACGGCGGGCTATGCGTGGAAGACGACAGTCTGCTGTTCAAGTCGATGATGAGCATGGTCGTCGAGTATGAAGAGGGACAGGGCAATGCGAAGATTCTGAGTGTAGAAACCCCGGAAGAAGGAAAACGCATGGTCGAAGACGGGGAAGCCGCGCTCTTTCTGCATGTTCCGAAGGATACTTACCAAAAAGCAATCAGCGGCGAACGGGCCGTTATGAAGTTTTATTATGCGAAGGCACACGCTTTCGACGCCCTTTTATTCCAAAACGGAATCCGAAGCAGCGTCTCGGTATTCGGCCAGGGCATCCGTGTAATTCAGGCTGCAGGCGAAACGGCCGGGGCATACGGCATGAACGAGGAAGAATACGTCAAGGTTCAGAAAGAAGCCGTTCAGGAGCTGATCGGAATCTATATGCACCGCGGCGAAATCGTCGGCCGTTACGGAATCTTCCTTGTCGGCGGCGCATATCATCTCCGCTACGCGATGGCGCTCCTTTTCGTTGCGTGCGCCTTCTTTGCTTCGTTTCCGGTCATGTATATGACATCTCTTGACAAGAACGGAATCTATGCGAAAAGAAGCATTCCCGCAGATAAGAAGACGAAGTTTTTCTTCGCCAGAATCCTTTCCGGAGCGGTTCTCATTCTTTGTACATTCGGCGTGATGTATCCGGTAGCCCGGATGTTTAAGCAGCTCGGACTCCGTTCCGTACTGTCCGCCGTTCCGGGCATTCTGCTGACGGCGTTCTCATTTTCCGCGCTTGCGGTATTAATCGGTTCCCTGTTCCGCCGCGGCCAGTCCGCGCTCTGGACCGGGCTTTATTTCGGCGCGGCGTCCTTCCTCGGCGTGACGTTCCTTTCGGACAAAGCCGGGGTTCCCGCGTGGGTTTCGTTTCTGATGCGGATTTCGCCGCTTCGCGCAAGCGTCAGCATCTTCTCGAACGCGATGTTCAATCTGATGGCGGAGCGGTACGTACAGGATATTCTTGTGCTTTCCGTATCGGCGGCTGTCTTCGCTGCGGCGGGGTTCTTCGCATACCGGAAGGGAGGTATGCAGCATGAATAATCTTGCCGTGATGAAAGGAAGAGCAAGGGCGCTTTTTTCGGATTTCTGGTCGCTCGGAATCATCGTGATTGCGATTGCCGTATGCATTTACATAGCGTGCTATAACGGCGGGAATACGGAGAAACGCATCCGGATCGGCGCGGTCAATCAAGACGCCGGAACGTACGGCGCGCACTTCCTTGAACTGCTTTCCGGGGAAGAATACGAGATCTTCGTGACCGACCGCGACACAGCCGCTCATGAGATTGCGGTGAACAGGGCGCAGGGCATGATTGAGCTTCCGGAAGATTTCTCGGAGAGAATTCTTAAGGGCGATTATCCGTCGTTAGTCAAGGTCACCGTCATGGCGGACTCCTACGACATGACATTTTTCACCGAAATTGTAATTAACAACGTCGTCAAGGTGATGACGGAAGCATTGACGGAAGAGAAAATGCAGAGCGCGGGCGGTTTTGACGAATCGTTCCGAAGCGAATTCCGCGAGGTGGCGAACGGCGTGTGGAAAGGCGAACCGCTTCTTGACATCGAAACCTTCGCCGTCGGAGAGGACGAGGACAGCGGTGACGTAGATTATTACGGAATCCGCTGGTATGCGGTCTTCACGATGTTTTATCTGATTATCAGCGGAACGTGGATGTGCGATTACACCTCGACCGGGCTGCTCCGAAGGGTAGTGAGCCGCGGCGGAAGAATCTCTTCGCTGTTCGTCGTGCAGATGCTCCCGGGTCTTTTGGTGAATATTCTCGGCTTCATTCCGGTGCTTTGTGTTTCGAAGCATCCTGCAGCCGTTTCCGTATTCGTTTCGTTCGTACTTTATGCCTGCGGCACGGCGGCGCTTTCGCTTGTAGTCTGCTCGCTGTCCCGCAAATTCGTGAATCTGATTCTTTCGGCATCGGTGTTCACGATGGCGGCATCGCTCTTCTCGGGCCTTGTCTGCGACCTGCCGGACTGGGCCGCAATCTGGGATATGGTATCCGTATTCCTTCCGGGGCATTGGTATTTTGCGTCGGTTTGCGAAAAACCGTTCCTCTTTGGTGCGGTAATCGTGCTGATTTTCTGGTTTGTTGCCGGAGTTTTCACGTCGTGGTATTTCGGAGTTAAGAGGGGCAGGGAATGAGAAAAACTTTGTTCACGGAAAGAAAATGGGAAACGGTATTTCTGCTGATTGAAGAGGCGGCAATCGCCTGTGTGATTGCATACTATCTTTTTGTTGCCGACCGGCCGGACCATGCGTTTAAGTTTTTCATCACGATGTTCGTTGTCATGATTCCGCTTATACTCGGACTGCTTCTGTCCGCGAGGGCCCTGCTTCCGGTCTACTGTTTTGCGGCTGTTTATGCGTCCGGGCATACGGTTGCCAGCTGTTTCGGCTTCTACCTGACCTGCCCGTGGTGGGATAAGGGAATGCATTTTGCAGAGGGCTTCCTGATTACGATGGTTGCGTACTACGTTCTTCAGCATACGTTCAAGGGCACCGCCGGAAGGAGGGCAGCGATCCTGGCAGCAGCAGTCTCATTTTCCGTGCTGATTGCAGTCCTTTGGGAGACTGCCGAGTTCACGGCCGACCGGTTCTTTGTGCTCGACATGCAAAAGGACGCGTATGTGACGCACATAGATTCGTACCTTCTCGGCGGGAATACCGGCGACATCGAAACAATCGGTAAGATTGAATCGGTTACGGTAAATGGGAAGGAACTCCCGGGGTATATCGACGTCGGCCTTACGGATACGATGTATGACCTGATTACGTCGTTAGGGGGCTCGCTATTGTTCCTCCTTTACGCGCTTTTTGACCGCGACCGGCATCCGCTTATAAGGTTTTTGAAGAGTTCGGAGACGGAGGAGAAAGGGTTTGACGGGGAAGCTTAGAATCGGTGTTGCATTTTCCGTACAAATATGTTAGAATTGCCGAAAATTACGACATATATCGCATATTGAAGGGAGAAAAAATGGCTAAGGTATACGTTTTTCTGGCAAACGGAGTTGAAGAAATAGAGGCCCTGACGGTTGTTGACGTATTAAGAAGAGGCGGCATGGAGGTCACCACGGTTTCGGTGACCGGGAAGAAGGAGATTCTCGGTTCGCACGGGATTCCGATCGGCGCGGATGAGCTTTTTGATGAGGACACGCTTCTTGACGGCGATATGCTTGTGCTTCCGGGCGGACTCAAGGGAACGAACGCGCTGATGGCGCACGAAGGACTCCGGAATCTTTTGATGGCTTACCGCGACGCCGACAGGTTCATTACCGCAATCTGCGCGGCGCCGAGCGTACTCGGCATGAACGGCCTTCTGAAGGGCCGCAGGGCAACCTGCTATCCGGGTTTTGAGGACAAGCTCCTCGGCGCGGCGGCGACCGGAGAGGACGTCGTACAGGACGGCAACATCATCACCGGCAAGGGAATGGGAGTATCCATTCCGTTCGCTTTAAAGCTTCTTTCGGTATTCTCGCCCGAGAAGGCCGAAGAGGTCGGAAAGAAGATCCAGTTCCCGGGTTGAGAATGCAACTTTATTTGTCAGAAATTAAGAATCCTAAGAGGTTCGGCACGAAAAATGCCGGGCCTCTTCTTTTTTCTTTGAAATCATAAAGAATTCATTGGATTTTCCGGCTCTATTGTAGTACAATAGAGAGTAATCTAAAATCCCTTTTTGTGGGGTAAAAAGGGAAGGTCACGAGGAGGTTTACGATGGCGGATGTGATCGGAAACGGGGAGGAGAGAATTCAGCAGCTCGAACAGCAGCTGGAGATGGAAAAACAGAAATACCGGATTATCTCGGGCATGGTCAAATGCGGACTGTGGGAATATACCGTTTCCACAGGCGTTTTGGTGCAATGCCGCCTCGGTGAGGGGATGGGAGAGAAGGATCGTCTTCTGATCCGGAACTTCCGCGAGAGTCTCCTGTCGGCAGGCCTTGTGTATGAGGCGGACCTGCCTGTTTTCGATGCGCTTTGCAACAGCCTGCAGAACGGAGACGAGGCATTTTCTTACGATATCCGCTCCTATGTGGACGATAAGAAGACGATGTGGCTCCGCTATGAGGGCTACACCGTGTTCAACAGCAAGGGCGAGCCGGCCAAGGTTATGGGGCGCACGCTCAATGTGGACCAGGAGAAGAAGGACGAGCAGGTGACGATGAAGGATGCCGACAAGGACAACGTCACCGGACTCTTTACGCAGAACGTGATCCGTGAGAAGGTCGAGGACTGGGTGAAGAACAGCAAAGATACCGACCGCTTTGCATTTTTCGTACTGAGCGTTGACGATTTCAGCTCGATTACCGACGAATACGGCCACGCGTACGGTGAGTACATCCTCGAGAAACTGGCCGGAGCGCTCGGTTCGGTATTCCTCGATTCCGACTGTCTAGCGCACACGACCGACGACGAATTCATCATGCTGAAGAACGAAATCCGTACGCCTGCCGAGGTGTACGCGATTGCCCGTGCGGTCGGCAAGGCGGCCGAGCGGATTGAATTAAAGCGCGGCGGCGGCGTCACCGTGAATATCGGTGTCGCAATCTTCCCGAACGACGGGCGCGACTATACGAGTCTGCATAAGAAGGCCTCGGTTGCCCTTGAGGCGGCGCAACGCAACGTGAACAACAACTGTACGATTTACGACGAGTCGCTCGAACTGCATCACGCTTACCGGCCCGCGCACGAGACTGCAAAGCCGGAACCCGAGAAGACCGAAGCGAAGAAGATCGTCGAGCACGAGCAGCAGACGCAGTACGGCCCGGTGGAACGGAACATCGTGAACCGGATTTTTGATTTCCTTGCGGGCGGCGGCACGGACGCCGAGCTTCAGGAAATCTTCGGCGAAATCGGAAAGTATTACGGTTATCAGCGCATTTATGCGGTTGTGATGGATCCCCAGAAGCAGCAGTTATGGATCCGGTACAACTGGGAAAGCAGTGAGAACCCGCATACCGCGGCGTTCGAAGAAGTGCTCCGCTCGGCGCGCAAGGAACTGAAGAACCGCTTCACGAACGACCCTGCGTTCATCTGCACGAACTCCGCGCAATTAGGTCTTAAGATTCCGGATGAGATTAAGGAACAGTATCCGGATGCGTCGGTATTCCAGTATGCGATTATCGATTCTGCAGACACATTTGCCTATCTGACCTTCGTGAAGGAAGTCGATGCGGACTGGAAGAAGGAAGAGCAGGATATCCTTTCGCATCTCAGCAGGCTTTTAGGCATCTATGTCGAACGGTCCCGGACGAAAGAAATGCTTTCGGAAGAGGTTCGTTACGCGCGTGCCATTATCGAGAACCAGCAGATTACGAACTATGCAATCCGCCCCGACACGTTTGAACTTGTATACGTCGGCGATTACACCGGACGGCA
>JAGAES010000069.1 GCA_017613055.1 Lachnospiraceae bacterium
CAAGAAGAACATCAGCAACCGTTTTGCAGACCTCGTTTACGAAGGCAAATGGTTCACTCCTCTCCGCGAGTGCCTGCAGGCATTCATTGAGAAGTCCCAGGAATACGTTACCGGCGAAGTGAAACTGAAGCTCTACAAGGGCAACATCATCAAGCAGGGAACGACTTCTCCGTACAGCCTCTACAACGAAAGCATCGCTTCCTTCACGACCGGCGACCTTTACAACCATAAGGATGCCGAAGGTTTCATCAACCTCTTCGGTCTTTCCCTCAAGGTTCGCGCCATGAAGCAGGCCGAGATTGAGAAGAATAAGTAAATAAATAAACAGAAACGGGCGGCCGCTACAGCGACCGCCCGTTTTTTATGTTTCAGTCAAATACCTTCGGGTCGAATACTCCCTTCCTCAGCATCGCAATCTCGAGTTTATACGGCGCAAGCTTGTCCGCGCTTCCGCCAATCTCGCGGTAAGGCGTTTCGAGAATAATCGGTGTGTTATCAAACTCCGAAATCCGGGTTACGCCATACAACGCATCATACCCGATTGACCCGAATCCGATGTTCTCGTGACGGTCCTTCGCGGCGCCCTGCTCGTTCTTCGAATCGTTCAGGTGGATGCAGGCAATCTGACTTAACGGGAAATACCGCTCAAACTGTTTAAGAACGCCTTCGAAATCTTTCTTCACATCGAATCCTGCATCATTCAGGTGGCACGTATCGAGGCAGATGCGGAGCTTGCTGTTCCACTGCACGCCGTCATAGATGCGAGCCAGTTCTTCGAATCTCGAGCCGATCTCGCTGCCTTTTCCGGCCATCGTCTCAAGTGCAATATGCACCTTGCAGTCCGCGGTAAGAACCTCATTCAGTCCCTTTACGATCGATGCGATTCCGGCGTCCTCTCCGGCCCCGACATGCGCACCCGGGTGGAGCACCAGGGTATCGGAACCCATCGCCTCGGTCCGCTCGATTTCCTTTCGGAGAAATGTCACTGCAAGATCATACGTCTCCGGATTCACCGTATTCGCAAGATTAATGATATACGGCGCATGAACAACGAATTTTATAATCCCATTTGCCGCCATAAGCTCATGCGCGGCGGGAATGTTCAGCTCCGAAATCTCCTTGCGGCGCGTGTTCTGCGGCGCGCCGGTATAAAGCATAAATGTATTCGCGCCGTATGAAAGCGCTTCCCTGACGGACCCGAGCATCATTTCCTTTCCGCTCATTCCGACATGTGAACCAAGTAACATAGAAGCCCCCTAAAGTTTCTTTAAAACAAATCCGGTCAGCCCGGTCTTCTCCGCAATCGTCACGTATTCTTCAATCCGGAATATCCCGGACGCGTATTTCCGCACGAGGTCCGCGTTACGGCTGAGCATGAATACGTAAGCGCCGTCAACAAGGTGTTCCTTCGCCTTTCCGAAGAAACGGTAATAAACCGTATCAATCTTCGGAAGTTCGTCCGGATTCATCGTAAACGGCATATCCGTAACAATTTCATCGAACAGGTCGTCATGCCGGAAATCGAAGAAATCCCGGTGAATAAAGTAAATCGGGTATTCGGATTCGTTGCCGTTCCGCCGTGCCTTATCGATGGCCTCTCCGTACGTATCGACACCAAATGCCACGGTCACCGGCATTAACAGGTTCCGTTCAAACAGCATCGTTCCGACGCCGCAGAACGGGTCAAGCACCTTCGCGTCCTTCTTCATGTATTTCTCATAAAGCTTCAGAAAAGCCGCGGCCGTAACCGGCTTGATGCTTGCTGCAACCGCTTCCTTACGGTACGCAAAACGGTTTTCATTGAGCGTAAACAGTTTAAAGAAGAACCGGTAGGTTCCGTCTTCCCGAAGGATAAACCTAAGCTCGACTTCATAATTGTCCTTCCGCATCACAAGCTCATGGTCGGAAAGCCGCAGAATCTCGCCCGAAATCCGTTTGATCAGAACGGATTTCTTCTTCTCCTCGACGCCCCGCATCTCAATCCGGTAAGAGAAGGCGCCGTCGCCCTCATGCCGGTCCTTAAGAAACTTCACGAGTCCGCCGTCAATCAGCTGCAGCGCGGCCGCATAAGGGTCGCCGGAAACCGTTGTAATCCCCGGCAGAAGGAACAGAATCTCACGGTAGGTCCGGATATTCACATAGCGGTCCAAAAGCCTTGTCTTTAAGAGAATTCCGGTCGGAAGCACCTTCTTCTTCGGCTCGTCGGTAATGTACTGATCCGTAACCGGAATGAACGGCTTATCAATCATGAAAAGCACGTCGTTTTCCATTCCCCATCCGGTAAATGTGTGCTTTCCTTCCTCGTGATCCGAAATGCATTCGTTTAAACAGAGTAGCTCTTCATTCAGATGCTTCCGGTCCTCCGGCGAGATATCCCCGGATACGATTTCGTCGCGCCTTGCAATCAGAATGTCCCGGATCGGTTTCTCGAGTGAGAAGTTCCGCAACGATTTCAGATACTGCGGACGGACATAAAGCACGCTTTCCTTCTGAAACGCACGGATCAGGATGGACGGAACAAGCGGATCGTTCACATAACCGATGGCCCGCGCCGCATTCTTTCTGGTCTTCGCGTCTTCGCTTTCAAAATAAGCCGGTACGAAATTCATCAAAGGAATGTGATATTCCTCAATTTCGACCGGCAGCATTCCGCCGAGACGATCCGCGAGCGACGCAAGCGTCTCCCGCGGACTGACTCCGTATTCCAGTTTTTCAATCAAACTCCTCATTTTTGTTCCATTTCCCGTTGAATGTCTTCCAGGTGTCTTTCAATCATCTGATATGGCTCCCGGTTTTTAATGAGGTCAATGTAATCCCAAATCGTAACAATCTTCTTTTCGCAAAGGATTCCGCCCCCTGCGGGACGAATCCCGTGCACGTCCGAGCCCGCCGTCATCGCGAAACCGAACTGCTCGGCAAACCAGATGGCACGGTCGTTCTGAATCCTCGGGTTGAACGTATTAATGCCCTCTACCGCATCGATATAATTCGGATACAGACCGATTCCCTCAAGGTAGCCGCGCTGGCGGAACGGATGCGCCTGCACAATGAAACCGCCGTCCGCATGCACCTTTTCATACTGCACCCGCGGGGACCAGTTGATCATATCGGGATGCTTCAAGAGCCAGTCCTTATCGAGTCCGTAGATCAGGAATTCTGCGCCCATGTAGTTATCTTCCCAGCCGAACAGGACGTTCAGGCCGATCCTGTCGCCTTCCTCTTTCTCATGCTCGTATCCGCTGCAGAATTCCTCAATATACTGTTCCCACGGCAGGTCACGCGCGGGTCTTGTATTACCCCGGAAGAAATGGTCCGTGACGATTACCGTATCGTACCCTTCCTCCTTCCTCGCCAGGGCACATTCGTACCCGTTGGAGTAGCCGCAGGCACTTCCCTCGCTCGTATGACTGTGTGTTTCGATCTTGTACATGGACGGAAGTATTCCTTTCCTTTAATTTGTTTCCTTAAGCCGTTTGGACATCATCAGGGTGCATATAAACTCAAAAACAATGCGTACAACATATACAATCGGCGCAACGAAAAGCAGGCCGTTAAATGCGATATCCTGAAAAACTTTATGTGCGTCCTGCCACCTGTAGTCGTGGACATTGTAAAACAACGCAGAGCCTAGTGCGGCAACGAATAAAAAGATAGCCACGATACCGAGAATCAGAAGAATTCTCCAAAGAACCTCCATCTTCCCCGGCATCCTTTCGGAAATCTCCTTATGCATCAGCCAATAGTATACCGGTTTAACCGATACAATCAAAATCGCAATAATCACGCCGACAACCGCTTGCAGCAATGCACTTTGAAAAACCGTCACTACGGATATGAGACCCGTAATCGTCAGAAAGCAGGCTGCCGTTCCGTAAACCGAAACGGCTTTAAAGCCCTTTTTGTATTCTTCGAGCTTATCAAGATTAACACAAAAGATCAGATGCGCAATAAGAATTCCTATGCCGACAAGAATAGCAAAAATTAATGACCCATACGGCGCGTCATTATCCTTGACGAGATATCCGAAAAGCGAACAGATCAAATAAGCAATCATTACGGCCTGCGCAAGGATACAACGCATACTGACTTTTGCCACTTTACGGAAACTGTCCGAAAACCCGTTATTCTGCCCCATTATGCCTCCCAAAAAAGCGCTGCTCCGCTAAATGTTATAGCCTACAAGAAATGCCTGCTTATTCAGCTCTACGGTCTTCGGCGGAACGGTATTCTCAATAACCTTGAGCCAGTCTTCCTTCGAGAAGTCCATGTGTTTAGCCGCAAGGCCGAGTACAATCGTGTTGAAAGCCTTCGTATTGCCGAGCTTTCTTGCTTCGGAAAGCGCGTCAATTTTCAATACGCGGTATTTCTTCTCGAGATCCTCGAGAATGCCTTCGGGATACTGCGCGTCGCCGATAACAACCGGCATCGGATCGATGCGCTGGTCGTTTACGATGATGACGCCGTCCTTCTTAACGAAGTGCGCATAACGGAGCGCTTCAAGGCGCTCAAATGCGATAAGAACGTCTGCCTGGCCCTCTTCCACGATCGGCTCACAGACTTTTTCGCCGTAACGGACAAATGTAACTACGCTTCCGCCGCGCTGTGCCATTCCGTGTACTTCGGAAAGCTTTACGTCATAACCCGCGGCAAGCGTGATTCCGCCGAGAATACGGCTTGTAAGAAGCGTTCCCTGACCGCCTACACCGACAATCATAATATTCTTGGTAGCCATGTTACACCTCCACTTTCTCGATTGCGCCGAATTTGCAAAGCTGTGCGCAAAGGCTGCAGCCGTTACACATCGTATCGTTAATCGTTACGGTTCCGTCCGGATTCTTCGTGATGGCGGGACATCCGGGCTTCATGCACATGCCGCACTTCTTACACTTCTCGGCATTGGACTGATACTGTACGGTAACCTTCTTCTTGTTAAGAAGCGCGCAAGGTGCCTTGACGATAACAACGCTGAGCTCCGGTCTCGCAACTTCTTCCTTGATGATGCGCTCGAGCTCGGGCACGTTGAAGGTATCCGCAACCTGTACGTTCGGAACACCCATTGCCTTACAAAGGGCTACAACATCGATTGCATTGACGATATCGCCCTTCAGGGTCTTACCGGTACCGGCATGGTCCTGATGACCGGTCATGCCGGTTGTGGAGTTATCAAGAATCAGGACCGTTCCGGTAGCCTGATTGTAAACCATGTTCATAAGGGAGTTCACGCCGGTGTGCATAAAGGTGGAATCACCGATAACGGCAACCCAGTTACGCACATAGTCGGAACCCTTCGCTTTCTCCATGCCGTGAAGCGTAGAAATGGACGAGCCCATGCAGACCGTCGTGTCCACAACTCCGAGAGGCGCAACCGCGCCGAGCGTGTAGCATCCGATATCGCCGGCGGCATGAAGGCCGAGCTTCTTAAGTACGTAAAATGTGGAGCGATGCGGGCAGCCCGGGCAGAGGATCGGCGGGCGGTTCGGAACTTCGGCAGCCTTCTCAAGATTAAGGTCCATGCCGAGGATTGCCTTACGAAGCATGTTCGCGCTGTATTCGCCCTGTACGGTGAAGATTTCCTTTCCGGTGCAGG
>JAGAES010000009.1 GCA_017613055.1 Lachnospiraceae bacterium
CGTCCGGCTTCTCCTGCTCGGGAACGACATATACCTGCTCAAAGCCGATTTCCTTAAGAATTCTTCTTGCGGGAAGATTGCCGGTTCCGTGAAGAGGCGTATAGACAACCTTCATGTCTTTGCCTTCCCTGCGGCATACTTCCGGACGAAGCACCTGCTTCTTCAGTTCTTCCATATAACGGTCGTCGATTTCGGAACCGATTACCGCATACAGGCCTGCCTTGATTGCGTCAAGACGGGACATCGTCTTCACCTGATGGAAATCCGTCACCGCATTTACTTCCGCAATGATGTCGCTGTCCTTCGGAGGCGTAATCTGCGCGCCGTCCTCCCAGTATACCTTATAGCCGTTGTATTCGGCCGGGTTGTGGCTTGCGGTCACAACGATGCCGGCGATGCAGCCGAGTTCGCGAAGCGCGAACGAAAGCTCGGGCGTCGGACGAAGCGATTCGAAACGGTAAGCCTTAATGCCGTTTGCCGAGAGGCAGAGCGCCGCTTCTTCGCTGAATTCAATTGACATGCGTCGGGAATCGTAGGCAATCGCAACGCCTTTCTGCTGACCGCCTTCCTTGATGATGTAGTTGGCAAGTCCCTGCGTTGCTTTCCGGACCGTATAAAGGTTCATACGGTTCGTGCCCGCGCCGATAATCCCGCGGAGTCCGCCGGTACCGAACTCAAGGCTCCGGTAGAAACGTTCCCTGATTTCGTTCTCGTCATCCTTGATGGCAAGAAGTTCTGCCTTCGTGGCGTCGTCGAAATAGTCATCCTTACACCAGAACTCATACATTTCCCGATAATCCATAACATACCTCCAAACATTTTTATGATATTTATGATTTATTTAAGAATTGCCTCATAACGGATTCGAAACCGCGGAAGCGATTTCATCGTATAGAAGTAATCCGTCTGCCATCCCTCGCCCTGCGCAGGATCATTCTCGCCGCTTGCCGGCGGAGCGAAGAAACTGACAAATATCAGTCCGCCTTCAAAATCCCGGTCAAAGAACGCGCTGTTCATATCGATTACGGAAACGCCCGGTTTCTTATAGAACCACTCGCTACCGCAGGCAATCATAAGATTAGCGTCTTTCAGTTCGCCGTCGAAATACAGTTCAAAGAACACCGGTTTCTTCTCAAGTTGTATCGGAATCGTGATTCCGTCCGCATCTTCCGCCCCCCCGAAACGAAGCGTGAACGGTCCGTCCGTCTTCTCACCGACAATCATCGAAGGAAGAAACGGTTCGCGGTGAATCAGGTTTCGATATGCCTTTAAAAGCGGCTGTTCGATTCCGACATTTTGGTTGTTCGGGTCGGTAATCTCAAGTCCGAGCCTTCCGTCATCACGATATTGATACATCGTAATTCCCGAAAGCCAGTCGTCAGGATCTTCCCGAAGCAGTCGGCAGAATTCTTCGTACATCTCTGCCTGTTCATACGGACCGGTCACGTCGCCGTCCGCATTTAACTCCGATAACACCATCGGCTTGCGGACGCCCTGATTCATAATCTCATATCGGTCCGCACTCTTTTTGCATAAGCGGTAAATCTCACCGACCGGCGTCCTTTGCGCGCTCCGGTTGTCTTCGCACACGTCGGTCGGCCAGCCCCAGTGAAGTGCCAGATACCGGTCTACGGAAACGACGTCTGCAGCACGGGCGGCTTCGGTGAAGATGTCTTCCATTATCATCTTCTCTTCGTCCATGCTCTTGCAGCCGTCTAAACATAGAACAATCTTACAGTTCGGCGATTCCCGGTGGAAGATTCCGCAGCATCTTACGAAGAATGCGGCAACCTGCTCATAGGTCGCTCTCCGGTTGAAGGAAAACCACGTTCCGGTTGCTTCATGATTGATGCGGACCGTAATTCTTCCGTAGGTCCGAAGGTCTCTTGCGACCGCAGCGATATGTTCGTCCGTAAGAAACGGGTCCATCGTAAGCGTCAGGCACACATCCTGTCCGTGCCTTCTGACATCCCGCATGCATTGAAAGACTTCGGCATCTCTGCTTCCGCCGATTCCTCCGCCGAAAGGGAAATAATCATCGTAAGGATAATCCCATGCAAATTCCGGGTTTTCCTTCGGGAACGCCTCGCTTGCCCGTTTCGGCCAGCCGGGGTCGTTCGGATAATAACAATACATCAGATTAATCTGACGATGCGGGCGTCCGAGCTTACGTAAGATCGTATCCTGATCCACGTAGAACCCGCGCTCGCTTCCGTCCCCGAGATCCGCGCCGCAGCGGGCGGGTCCGAGGTGCACTCGATACGCCTGATCCATTTTGTCCTCTTTATACGCGATTGGGGTTCGCCCCCTTATTCCGGCTTAATGCTTCAATTCCTCCTGAAGCCGGTACAGAAGATTCAATGCTTCAATGGGTGTCATCTGTGAGAGGTCGGCCTCACGGATTTTATCCGCGACACGTTCACCCTGCGTGTCACCGAACAGGCTGATCTGTCCTTCGACATCCGCCTGCTTTGCGGGCTTCTTCGGCTTCTGAACACCGGTATCCACAATGCGGATGTTCTTCGCCTTCTCAGCAAGATCATTCTCGGAAAGCTGCTCGACAATTTCCTTCGCGCGGTCCAAAACGCTCCTCGGAACACCCGCAAGCTTTGCAACCTGAATTCCGTAGCTCTTATCGGCACCGCCGCGGACGATTTTTCTGAGGAAAATGATATCGTCTCCCTGCTCCTTGACCGCGATACAGTAGTTGCACACGCCTTCGAGCTTGCCCTCAAGCTCGGTCAGTTCATGATAATGCGTCGCAAACAGCGTCTTCGCACCGATCAGATGCGGGTCGGCGACATGTTCAATCACGGCCCATGCAATCGAAAGCCCGTCAAATGTGCTCGTTCCTCTTCCGATTTCGTCGAGTACAAGAAGGCTGTTCTTCGTCGCATTACGGAGGATGTTCGCAACCTCGGTCATCTCGACCATGAACGTGCTCTGTCCGCTTGCGAGGTCATCGCTCGCGCCGACTCTCGTGAAAATCCGGTCGACAATTCCGATTTCCGCGGAAGCAGCGGGGACGAAGCTTCCCATCTGCGCCATCAGAACAATCAATGCGACCTGACGCATGTAGGTCGATTTACCGGCCATGTTCGGACCGGTGATAATGCTGACACGGTTCGTGCCGTTGTCAAGAAGCGTGTCATTTGATACGAACATACGGTTCGGTATCATCTGTTCGACTACCGGGTGACGTCCGTCCTTAATATGTATTCCGCCTTTTTCGTTGACAACGGGACACACATACTGATTCCGCTCGGCAACATAGGCAAGGCTTGCCATCGCGTCGATTGCGGCAATCGCCTTCGCGGTTTTATGAATCCGGTCGACCTCCGCGAAGATGCGTTCCCGCACCTCGACGAAGAGCCGGTACTCTAACGAGAACAGCTTATCTTCGGCATTCAGAATCGTATCCTCAAGATCCTTGAGCTCCGGCGTCGTATACCGCTCCGAACCGGTCAGTGTCTGCTTTCTTATCCATTCCGCAGGAACCAGATTCTTAAACGAATTGGTTACTTCGAGATAGTACCCGAAGACGCGGTTATACTTAACGCGCAGGTTTTTGATGCAGGTTTGGTTCCTTTCGCGCTCCTCCAGCTCCGAAAGCCATTGCTTGCCGCTTGTCTTCGCTTCCCGCAGGCGGTCCACCTCTTCGTTATAGCCGCTCCTTATAATCCCGCCTTCCTTTGAACTGAGCGGCGGGTCGGGATCGATTGCGGCTTCAATCAGATCATGAAGATCGGTAAGCGGGTCCAGATTCGCGACCTCGGTTTTAATCAGATCGTTTTGAAAATCCTTCAGCTGGTAACGGATCGGCGGAAGCATCGCAAGCGATGTCATGAACGCAATCAAATCTCTCGGATTCGCGCTTTGATAACTGATCCTGCAGATAAGCCGCTCAAGGTCGTATATCGCGTTCAGGTATTCCCGGACCTCTTCGCGTGTCATCACATTCTGATTAAACTCGCGGATGGCCTCCTGTCTTCTTCTGATTTCCGCGGTATCAAGAAGCGGCTGCTCGGTAAAACTCCGGAGCATTCTCGCGCCCATCGCGGTTTTCGTCTTATCGAGTACCCACAGAAGGCTGCCTCGCTTCTGCTTCTCGCGAAGCGTCTCGCAAAGCTCGAGATTCCGTCTCGTCGCGCTGTCGATAATCATATAACGGCCGGTCACGTACGGTTTCAGTTCCGTAATATGCGAAAGCGCTATCTTCTGCGTATCATAAAGATAATTCATGACCGCGCCGGCCGCAAGCACGCCCGCGGGCATGTCCCCAAGGCCGAGACCGAACAGATTTCCGAGATGAAAATGCTCTTTCAGAACTTTCTCGCAATTGTCGGGCTCCGTCATCCAGTCCGCAAGCGGTGAGATTGCGATGCGGAGACGGTTCTGAAGGTCTTCCGTATCCACGCCCGACATAAAGAACGCCGGGTTACAGACTATCTCCGAAGGCCCGAATTTGGTGATTTCATCCATCACCTTCCGCGCGCTGTTCACTTCGGTTACATAATAATCGCCGGTCGAAACGTCGATTGCGGATATTCCGAACGAATCATCCGACCAGATAATTCCCATCAGGTAGTTATTCTTCGTTTCGTCAAGGCTCTCGGGTGCCGTATTCGTACCGGGCGTCACAATCCGGATGACTTCCCGCTTCACCATGCCCTTTGCAAGCTTCGGGTCCTCGATCTGCTCGCAGATTGCAACCTTGTGGCCGTTATCCACAAGCTTTGTGATATAGACGTCTGCCGCATGGAACGGAACGCCGCACATCGGCGCGCGCTCCTCAAGTCCGCAGCTCTTACCCGTAAGCGTCAGCTCAAGTTCCCTCGAAACAAGCTCGGCATCATCGAAGAACATCTCATAGAAATCCCCGAGGCGGTAGAAAAGGATACAGTCCGCGTACTGCCGCTTCGTTTCGAGATAATGCACCATCATCGGTGACAATTGTTCCATCGGGATGTTATCCATCGTGTTCCTCATTCCCGCAGTCTATACTGCGTTATTCCGGCAAATGAGACGCCGTATAAAGTATTACTGTTCGAAAGCCGGTTCCGGGTTCCGAAGATCCCCGCCGTCATCAAGAAGCAGGTTTTCTCCGTCGGCTGCCGTAGTCGCGAGCTTGTCGCAGCGTTCGTTCTCCGGATGTCCGGCATGGCCTTTGACCCAGTTAAACGAAACGTTATGACCTTTCATCGCCGCAAGCAGCCGTTCCCAGAGCGCGCGGTTTTTCACTTCGTCGTTGCCGCTCGTGCGCCAGCCTTTCTTCTTCCACGCATCGATCCAGTGCTCCGTAAAAGGCTTCACGACATATTGCGAATCCGAATACAGTTCGACCTCGCACGGCTTCGTCAGCGCTTCCAGACCGACAATCACCGCGAGAAGCTCCATCCGGTTGTTCGTCGTCTTCGAAAACCCTCCGGAATATTCCCGTTCATGAAGATTGCCTTTTGAATCCCGGTACTGAAGCACCGCCCCGTAACCGCCCGGACCCTCCGGGTTTCCCCGCGCGGCGCCGTCGGTGTAAAGGTTCACCTGCCATTTGTCCATAATGCCTAATTCCATTCTCCCGTCGAAAGAAATCCCTCGACCGCCTTATTGGCATCCTCGGTAATCGATTTCGGGTAGTCCATCATCTCAAGAAGCTTGAGCGCGTTCCGGGACGTCGCCTTGCCCGGTTTTAAGCGGTAATCGAATACGACAATGTCCTCTTTCACCTGCTCGCTGAAATGATAATTCTCATAAACGTCCGAAAGAAGCGACGTCAGCTCCAGATCGTGCGTGGCCGCGAATACAAGCGCTTTCTTGCCGGCCAGATAGCGAAGGATTCGGGAGCTTGCCGCAATCCGTTCGGCGGTATTCGTGCCGCGGAGCACTTCATCGACGAAACAAAGCACCGATGCGCTGCTTTCGGCGGCATCCATAATCCGTTTCAACGAACGGATTTCAACGATATAGTAGCTTTCTTTGGCCGCAAGATCGTCCCGCAAGGCCATCGAGGAAAGAATCCGGAAATAATCGGCCTCATACCCCGATGCAAGCACCGTATGGATGCTCTGCGCAAGTATCGCGTTGACCGCAAGCGTCTTTAAGAATGTCGACTTTCCGGAAGCGTTCGAACCGGTCAGAAGCACCGGACGGTCAGCCGTGATGCTGTTCGCAACGGGCTCCTCGACTAGCGGATGACAGATTGCTTCCGCCTTGATTGTGTGGTTCGGCGTATCGTGAAGAATCGGTACCGTATACTGTTTCCTGTAGCAGCGGTATGAAGCGATTGCACGCGACGCGTCGATTGTGCCGGTGCCCTCGAACAGACGGTTTAATTCCGCCTGCCGGTCTTCGAAGATACGGTACAAATGATTGAATTTGATTAAATCCACATGGAACAGCATCCGGACGTATTCCATCAGCAGTTCCATGATTCCGCCGCCTGCCGGGTTGTTCGGCGAAAGCAGACCGGAACCTCTTACGAACGAGCGGAACGAATCCGCATTTTCCTTCAGTTTTTCTAACTCCGTGCGGAGCTCCTGCTGTTCCGTTTTCCCGAGTTCCTCCGCCATGCGGCGCACGGAACGGATCCAGCGTGCGATATACGAAACAACGTCAAGATACGGTTCAATCTGCCCTTTCCGTTTCAGGTAGGTCGCGATATTGAAAAGCGCCGTTCCCATGAATACGCCGAACCCAATCGGAGCATATTCGGTAAACATCAAAACAACCGAAGCAACATAGAAAAGGATTGCCGCATAATGCTTCAGGTTGCCTTCCGTCGGCACGTTATGAAGACGCATCATGTAATCGTAAACCGAAATCCGTCTGAGTTTTCCCATCCGAAGCAGCGCCTTGCCCGCGGTAAGTCTTGCTTCGGAATCATGCTCAAACAGGTCAATCAGATGCTCTCTTCGAATCAGTTCCGCGGAAGCCGTCTCGGGTTTATGAAGCCATGCGAACAGAACCTCTTCGCCGACTGCCGAACACGTATGGTTCAGCTCGGCGAAAATCCGGTCCATGTCAAGATCTTCCCACGTAATGCCGTCAATATCGCTATCCGCTTCCGGAAGCGACTTAAGATATGCGGAAAGAAGCATGAACCGCTCGTGGTCCGGCTCTCCCGATACGGCAATGCCGAACGATTTCTCAACCTCTTTAGTAAGCTCCTTCTCACGGCGTATCCGGTCCACGATGCCCATAATCACAAAGAACACGAGTATGCCGGCAATCACATAAAACGTTTCCACGATAACCCCTCACAATCCAATCAGCCGCAATACTTACGAAGCGTCTTCCGGATTGCTCCCTTACCGGAATACAGCTCCTTTACCATCCCTTCAATCTTCTCCCCGAGACCGATATCATAAAGGTCAACGGCGAAGATATCCTTTCTCGAATAAAGTGCCCTGAGGGTTGAATAATCATTCTCCCCGCCGAGCGTATACCCTTCCGTAATCTTCTTAAGTTCCGAAAGCATCGGATCGGACGACTGCTCAAACGCTTCACCCTCGTCCGTAAGACCGCTCAGATAACGCGCATAGCCCGCAAGCACGAGAGGAATCAAAGTAAGCGGGGACAAATCAAGCCCGTCCCGCTTATATGCCTTAAGCGTCTCTCCGAAGCGGATCGGAAGCTTCTGCGACGTGTCGGTCGCAATACGCTGCGGCGCATCCGGCATAAACGGATTCGGAAGCCTTTTCGTCAATACATCGTTGATGAATTCCTTCGGTCTTATGATGCCCGGGTCGACAACGACCGGCATCGCCTCGTTATACCCCATCTTCGTGATCAGGCTGACGAGCTCCGGATCCTTCATTTCTTCGGAAATCTTCGTATAACCGAGCATGCAGCCGTAGATTGCAAGCGCCGTATGCAACGGATTCAGACAGGTGCAGACCTTCATCTTCTCGACCTTGTCGACGGTCTCGCGGTCAGCGTACAGAACGCCTGCCTTCTCAAACGCGGGACGTCCGTTCGGGAACGTATCCTCAACGGCAAGGTATTCGGTTTCCTCTGCATTTACGAAAGGCGCCGTATACGTATTCCGGCTCGTTACAATCAAATCGGTATCCGTAAAGCCGTCCGCAGAAAGCATCGCACGGACCGTATCGTCCGGACGGGGCGTGATCTTATCAATCATGCTCCACGGAAACGTCACGTGATCCGGATCGGAAAGATAATCGCAGAAGCCCTTCTTCACGATTCCCTTCTCTTCCCATGTCTTTGCGTATGTCATGACGGCTGCCTTCAGCTTGTCGCCGTTATGCGAGCAGTTGTCCATCGAGGACATCGCAACCGGATAAGCGCCCGCAAGGAAGCGGTCATATAAAAGCGCCGTCACCTTTCCCATAATGAGAACCGGCGCAAGTCCGCGGTTTTCAAGGTCTTCCTTCGCAACCGGCGAAAGGTTTCCGTCCGGTCCGGTCAGCGAATACCCCTTCTCGGTAATCGTAAACGTCACCATCTGCAGGCTCTTCTTACGGAAAATGTCACGCAGTCTTTCAAAATCCGGCGAAGCCATATCTCCCTTTAAGGATTCGGCCACGCTTCCGATGACCTTCTTCCGAACCGTTCCGTCGGCCTTAAGAACCGCAAGCAGGCTCAGGTTATCAAACGGACGGTAAGCCTTATCAATAATCTCGTAATCAAAGCCCTCGCATACGATGACGCCGCGGTCGGTTTCGCCTTCGTTCAACATCCGGTCGAGAAAAGCGGCCGGAAATGCACGGAATATGTTGCCCGCTCCGAAATGAATCCAGACCGGATTTTCCTTCGTTCTTTCGATCATCGCATCACGGTCGTACTTCGGAAGCTCGTAGCCCTTTGCTTCCCATACGGCGCGGTTTTCGGGTTTTACAATATCAACCAGTTTCATGGAACTTGCTCCTGTAATCATACTTATTCGGCGGCTCCGCTCTTTTTAATTGCTTCCCAAAGCCCGTTCAGGTAAGCGACGCCGAGCGCCCGGTCATAAAGCCCGTAACCGGGTCTTGCCTGCTCGCCCCAGATCATGCGGCCGTGGTCGGGACGGATAACGCCGTCGAATCCGACCTCCTGCAGAGCCTTTACAATCTCATACATATCGAATTGTCCGTCCGAGGAAAGATGACTGCTCTCATGGAACACGCCGGGTGCCTCGAACTTGATGTTCCGAAGGTGCGCAAAATGAATCCGCGGCGCAATCTTCGGGTTTCTTATTACCTTCGGCAGGTCGTTCTCGAGATTCGAACCGAGCGAACCGGTGCAAAGCGTAAAGCCGTTACAGATGCTCGGATTCAGCGAAGCGATTGTTTCAAGCGCCTTCTCGCTCGTCACGATACGCGGAAGCCCGAATACGCTCCATGCGGGATCGTCGGGATGCACCGCCATTTTAATCCCGTACTTTTCGCAGGTCGGCATGATGCCGTCGAGGAAATACTTGAAGTTGTTCATCAGATCCTCTGCGGTAACGCCCTTATATTTTTCGAAAAGCTCTTTGATTTCGTCCTTCCGCTCGGGTTCCCAGCCCGGAAGAATGAATCCGCCGCTCGCATTCTCCATGCGCTCAAACATCGTATTCGGGTCGATTCCGTCAATCAGGTTCGAATCATACGCAAGAGCGGTCGAACCGTCCGGAAGCGGCATCGCAAGGTCGGTTCTCGTCCAGTCGAAAATCGGCATGAAATTATAGCATACAAGATGAATGTCATTCTTGCCGCATGCTTCGAGAGACTTGCAGTAATTCTCGATGTACATGTCCCTGGTCGGTGCGCCGAGCTTAATGTCCTCATGCACGTTAATGCTCTCGATACCGATCAGCTTAAGTCCGGAGGCTTCCACCTCATCCTTCAGTTCCTTTACCTGTTCAAAGGTCCATGCAATTCCGCACGGAACCTTATGCAGCGAAGAGATTACGCCGGTCACGCCGGGAATCTGACGAATCTGGCTCAATGTTACGCTGTCCAGATCCTTTCCGTACCATCGA
>JAGAES010000070.1 GCA_017613055.1 Lachnospiraceae bacterium
ACTTTTAAACAGGTTATGGGGAAGGTCACGAACAATCCGTTCAAGGCCTTCCTTCTTGGCGTTTTTATTACGGCAATTATACAGTCTTCGACGGCAACGATCGTCATCACATCCGGTCTAGTCGTGGCCGGTGTCATCAGTCTCGATCAGTCGCTCGGCATCATCGTCGGCGCGAACGTCGGTACGACCGTGACCGGTCAGATTTTCCGGCTCCTGGATATTTCGGACGAGTCCGGAAGCTTCATTCAGTTTTTTAAGCCGGACGTCCTGGCGCCGTTTACGCTGACGCTCGGCATCATCTTTCTGATGTTCTGCCGGTTTAAGAAATCGGATCTTGCGGGTCATATCGCAATCGGTTTCGGCATCCTCTTCACCGGTCTTGTTTCGATGACGGCTGCCGTAACGAACTTCAATATGAGCGGCGTATTCGCCCGTATGGGAAGCCACCCGGCACTCGGGTACGGCGCCGGCGCGTTGGTGGCATTTGTCCTCCAAAGCTCTTCGTCGTCCATCGGTATTCTGCAGGCGTTCTCCGCATCGAGCCCGATTGCGTTCAAAACCGTCGCATTTGTCCTCTGCGGTGTCTATCTCGGTGACTGCGTGACAACCGGTATCGTATGCTTCATCGGAACCAAGACGGATTCAAAACGGGTCGGCTTGATTAATATCATATACAATCTTGCGAAAACCGCGCTCGTGCTTCTTACCATCGGCATTGCGCATGCGTTCGGCTATCTTGACGGCCTCTGGAACATGCCGCTGAAATCCGGCGGCATCGCCAATGCGAACTCGGTATTCAACCTTGTGAGCGCGCTTGTGCTTCTTCCGGGAATCGGCCTTACGAAGCGGATCAGTCTCCGGATTATCAAGGAGGAGCCGAAGCCCGAGGACCGCTATGCGGACAAGATTGCGGCATTGAACCCGGTATTCTTCTCGACCCCTGCACTTGCTTTGAACAGCTGTTATGACGCTTTGAAGACGATGTTCACGATCGCTTCCGCGAACATCAACAAAGCACTCAATATGTTCCAGGAGTACAGTGAGGAAACGTACGCCGCGATTGACGAAGACGAGAACAGCATCGACCGGCTTGCGGACGCGGTCAGCAATTATCTCGTGCAGCTGTCGCCGCATGTGAACGAAGAAATGCACATCCGCATTCTCGACCAGTACTACAAGGTCGTAACCGAGTTTGAACGGCTCGGCGACCACGCGATGAATCTTGCGGAATCGGCGAAGGGAATGAATGAGCAGGGCATGAAGTTCTCCGATGACGCGCTTCGCGAGCTTCTGGTAATCCGCGAACTTTTGGACTGGATTCTGGAACATACGAAGAATGCGTTTGAAAAGCGTGACGTTGAGGCGGCGCGCCATATCGAGCCTCTTGAAGAGGTTATGGACGATATGATTAATGCACTCGACGACAACCATGTAGCGCGTCTTCGCGAAGGCCGCTGCACGGTATATGCAGGCACACGGCTTATGGATATCATGTCGAACCTGGAGCGGATTTCCGATACCTGCTCGAACGTCGGCGTTTCGGTTGTGGCCCGTGTCAATCCGGATATGGATACGAAGGCACACTCCTATATCTCTTCGCTCCATCAGGGACAGAACGAGGAATTCAACGAAGAATACCATCGCGCACACGACCTGTACTTTAAGCGTCTTGCACTCATCACGAAGAAGGATGAAGAAGAGAAGAACAACTACGAGGATATTGACGGGCAGTTGAGTTTTAAATAGCGCGTAACGCGGGGGCGCCTGCGTTTATAAGGTCCGGGCACAGGCCCGGCAAAGGAGGATGGAATATGATTTTTGAGACCGGAGAAGGAGCTCTCATCGCAAGACACGGCGGTGAGACGCTTCGTATTGAACCGTGGGGAAAAGACTCTTTAAGAGTCCGCGCCACGATGCGCTCGTCGTTCACGGATTATGCGTGGGCGCTTACGGAGAAGGTTCCCGCTTGCAATGCGGAAATCACCGTCATTAACGCCGGGGACTGGACGGGAGACCCGCTGATCCCGTGCGGGAACCCGGTTGCCGTAATTCAAAACGGCCGCCTGAAGGCGGTTGTGAATTTCGCGGGCGTGATTTCTTTCTACCGCGACGAGAAATTAGTGCTTCGCGAGTATTTCCGTTTCTACGGCGGAACGATATCCCGCGGAAGCCGGTGCTTAAAGATTTCGAACCGCGAATGGAAGGGCGTGATCGGCGGAAGCGATTATGCGCTTACGGTTCGGTTTGATGCGAACGAAGGCGAGAAGCTGTACGGCATGGGGCAGTACCAGCAGCCGTACCTTGACCTCAAGGGGAACATGCTGGAACTCGTGCAGAGAAATTCGCAGAACTCCGTGCCATTTGCCGTATCCTCGCTCGGATACGGATTCCTTTGGAACAATCCGGCAGTCGGCCGCGTGACGTTCGGTAAGAACATCACCGAGTGGACGGCCGCTTCGACTAAGGACATGGATTACTGGATTACCGCAGGGGATAACCCGAAGGCGATTCTTGCGGCCTACTCCGGCGTGACCGGCCATGCGCCCGAATTCCCCGAGGACCGGATGGGACTGTGGCAGTGCAAGCTCCGTTACCGCACGCAGGAAGAGGTATTGAGCGTTGCGCGGGCGTATCAGAAGGAAGGCATCAAAATCGACCAGATTGTTATCGATTTCTTCCACTGGACCGTGCAGGGCGACTGGAAGTTCGACACGACGTACTGGCCGGACGTGAAGGCAATGGTCGACGAGCTCCATGAGATGGGAATCAAGGTAATGGTTTCCGTATGGCCTTCGGTGGACCGCAGAAGCGAGAACTTCTACCCGATGTCGGAGCAGGGGCTTCTTCTTAAGACCGAGCGCGGCGCGGGGCAGACCTACGATTTCGAAGGCGACTGCATTGTCATCGATCCGTTCAACGAGCGGACGCGTGACTATGTCTGGGAAATCTGCAAGAAGAATTACTACGACCTCGGCATCGACGGATTCTGGCTTGATAATTCCGAGCCGGACCTTGCCGTGTACGATTTCGATAATTACCGCTATTATGACATGCCGGCGCTTGCGTGCTCAAACATGTATCCGCAGATGTACAGCAGGACCTTTTATGACCCGATGAAGAAGCACGGGCGGGGGCCGGTTGTCAATCTGCTCCGGTGCTGCTGGGCAGGCAGCCAGAAATTCGGAAACGTTGTCTGGTCGGGCGACGTGCCGAGCACGTTTGAGTCGTTTTATGAGCAGCTGCAGGCAGGCTTGAACATCGGTCTTGCGGGCATTCCGTGGTGGACGACCGACATAGGCGGTTTCATGACCGACGACGTGAACGATCCCGATTTCCGCCAGCTTCTGATTCGCTGG
>JAGAES010000071.1 GCA_017613055.1 Lachnospiraceae bacterium
GGACGACGAAGTCTATCTGCACGCATTTCTGCGCCGCGAGAACACATACATTGAAAACGGAATAATTCCGGGCCGCGACGTCTTTCATACCTTCGAAAGCGGAGCCGACCCGGTCAATACAAAAATGCTTCGGAAAATGCTACACGCACTCTTCTGCTGAAAGGCTCCCCGAAGGTTCTTCCGGAAAGTCCCTTGAAAGCCCTTACGACAGACCCTCAAAAATCCTCCGGAAGGTCCCTTGAAAACCCTTACGACAGGCCCTAAAAAAGCCTCCGGAAAGTTCTCCGACAGACCCTCGAAAAATCGCGGAAAACCCTTCCGAAGGCCCTCCGAAAAGTGTCCCCGTTGCTCTTTCCGATCTTCTACCCCAGCGCCACGTCAAGCGCCATCATCAGCGTGAATCCGACCGAGAACATCAGCACGCCGATGTTCGAGTGCTCGCCCTCGGACATCTCGGGGATCAGTTCCTCCACGACGACATAAATCATCGCGCCGGCCGCGAAGCTTAACAGGTACGGCATCGCGGGCACAATCAGCCCTGCCGCGAGAATCGTAAGCGCCGCGCCGATCGGTTCCACCGCACCCGAAAGTGCTCCTCCGGCAAATGCCATGCCCTTACTCTTTCCTTCCGCGTGAAGCGGCATCGAAATGATGGCGCCTTCCGGAAAATTCTGAATTGCGATACCGATTGCAAGCGCAAGCGCGCCTCCGGCCGTCACCATCTCATTGCCGGCCCGCAAGCCTGCATACACGACGCCGACGGCCATGCCTTCGGGAATGTTGTGAAGCGTCACCGCGAGCACCATCATCGTCGTCTTTCGAAGCTTGGACTTCGGGCCTTCCGCCTTCTCCGCATTCATGTGCAGATGCGGAATGACCGTATCAAGAAGCAAAAGAAACAGGATGCCGAGCCAGAACCCGATGACCGCGGGAAGAAACGACAGCTTCTTTAGATTCTCCGCCTGTTCAATCGCCGGAATAATCAGACTCCACACGGAAGCCGCAACCATCACCCCTCCGGCAAATCCGGTCAGCGCCCGCTGCACCGTCTTCCCCAGATTTCTCTTCATAAAAAACACGCAGCCCGAGCCAAGCGCCGTTCCCAAAAACGGTATCGTAAGTCCGAGTATAATCTCCGTTCTCATATCCTTTTCTCCTTTCCGCACCGAATTTTCCTCATCGGCAAGCCGCATGACAACACATATCGTGTCCGCCCGGCTTTCAGTTAGTCCTCGCTAACCCCACTATACTCTTCTTTCGTAAAATGTCAAGCGCCCCCTGTTCTCCGGTTCTCCGGAATCCAGGCGGCGCCTCATTCTTTTCATCCATTGTATCTTAGGCGGAATGTCTTTCGCCCGGCCCCGGGGCACTGCCCGGGTCAGCTCCCTACGAAATCAGCTTCGCGGTCCGAAGCGTGCAGTAGGTGTAACCGCCGTCCTCGTAGGTATCGAACACGCCGGTGACCGTAATCACACTCCCGAGCTCCGGATAATCATCCGGGTACACGTGCTCCCCGTCAAGCACAAACTCGATGCCGTTCTGGCAGCAGGCCGTCGCGTCCTGAATCAGACACGCGAAATAATACTGCCCGGTCGCTTCGTCGTAATACACGCCGAACGTGCCCTTCATCTTCATCGTTTTGCCGATGTACGAACCCGGCTCCGTAACGATGTTATAAACCTCTGCGTAAACCATTCCGGGCGTAAACACGGTAAGATCCACATCGACATTCGGGTCGGCGGGCTTCTCCGTAGGCGCGGAAGTCGGGCCGGAATCCGGATAATCGGACGGAATTGCAGGCGGAAGCGTCACATCCGTATCGCCGGAACCGTTCACGGGCGTCGGCGTGTTTTGCTTTTCGGAATCCTCTCCGCCGTTCTTCTTATCTTCTTCGTTCATACCCTTTTGTAAAACGCTCTCGACGGTGTTTTGCTGCCCGCCTCTCCGGCCGGCGGCATTACCGCCCGCGCCGCAGCCCGCAAGCACGGCAGAAAGGCTCACACAAAGCAACCCGCAAAGCATATTCCGAATCAGCCGTTTCATCTTCGAATCCTACCTCCTAACAACCCGATTGAATAACATACAAAGAAAAGAATCACATCGACCGCGACAATCGTCGAGCCGACCGGCGTCCCCGACAGAATGGACAGAAGAATCCCGACTGCGGCCCCGATGACCGAAATCACTGCGGAACCGATCGTCACCGCGCGGAAACTCTTAAACAGCCTCATCGACGAAAGCGCCGGGAAGATCACCAGCGCGGAAATCAGGAGCGAGCCGACGAGATTCATCGCAAGGACGATAATCACCGCGACGACAACCGCAATCAAGAGGTTGTAAACCTCGGTCTGCACGCCTGCGGCCTTTAAGAAAACTTCGTCAAATGTGACCGCGAAAATCTTATGATACAACAGCACGAAAACAACCACCACGACCACCGACAGAACCATGCACATCTTAACGTCCGTCTCCGTCAGCGTCAGAATTGACGTGGAGCCGAACAGTGTCGTGCACACATCGCCGGAAATGTTCGAAGAAGTCGGGAACACGTTCATGATCAGGTATCCGAACGCCAGTGCCGCGACCGAAATCATCGCAATCATCGCGTCCCCCTTGATTTTCGTGTTCTGCCCGGTCCGAAGCAGCAAAACGGCACTCAGCACCGTCACCGGAAGAACGATGTACGTGTCATTTGTCAGGTTTGCTACGGCCGCCACCGTCATTGCGCCAAATGCGACGTGCGACAGTCCGTCCCCGATGAACGAGAACCTCCGAAGAACCAGCGTGACGCCGACCAGCGAAGAGCAGAGGGCAATCAGAACCCCGACAATCAGGGCGCTCCGGACGAAGGAATAACTCAGGTAAAGACTGAGTCTTCCGAACATGTCCGTAAACGGATTTTGAACATTGAGCAGTGGCATTTTCCTCACCGAATTACGGCACAGCGGCTGTTACCCCGCTGTGCCTTCCTTTCTTAGCGCAAAGCTTCCTTCAAAACGGACAGATTTTGCTCCATGACGGACAGATACGTAACGCCGTTTTTGATGTCCGCAGACGTCGCGGACTGCAGGGAATTCAGCGTCAGGATCTTCTGGTCCTTCGTGTTCGTGTTCCGGATAATCGTATCGGCAATCCGGTGGTCGGTGCCCTCGATCGTCATAACCGTATGAAGCGAGAGCTCGTCCACCTTCTGCGACAGAAACGCAATCGTCTCAAAGCTTGCCTCCGACTCGGCGGAGCAGCCGGAAAATGCGGCGTAGCACGTAAGACCGTAGTCATCCGCAAAGTAACGGAACGGGAAGCGGTCACCGAACAGAAGCGTCTTGACCGGCGCCTCGGAAACGGTCTTCTTATACTGTTCATCCAGCGTCTTAAGCTTCGCAATATAAGCCTCGGCGTTCTTTTTGTAGGTTTCCGCGTTGGCGGAATCCGCCTTTGTGAGTGCGTCCGCAAGGCTCTTTACAAGAATCTCCGCATTGCGGAGCGAGAGCCATACATGCTCGTCGTACTCGGGACCTTCCTCTTCATGTTCATGGTCGTGATCGTCACCGTCCTCATGGTCGTGGTCATGCTCCTCTTCCTGCATGCCGGGCAGCAGTTCTTCCTCCTTCGCGGCGCTGCCGAGCGCTTCGAGGAGGTTCACAACAACACGGTCCTTATTCGCGGAACTGCGAAGGGCGTTCTCCACCCATCCGTCGGACTCACCGCCGACATATACGAAAAGGTCGCACTCGGAAATCTTCAGGATATCGGCCGCGGTCGGCTGATAGCTGTGCAGGTCGACGCCGTTATCAAGAAGCAGCGTAATCTCCGCGTCAGCGGCGCGGTCCCCTAAGATCTCACGAATCCAGTCATATTCCGGAAAAATCGTCGTTACGATTTTCAGTTTTCCGTTGTCCGCACCGCTCTTACCGAAGCTGCATGCGGAAAGACAGCCGGCAATCAGAATTGCGGCCACACATAAAGATATCAATTTTCTCATTACTCTAAAAAACCTCCAAAATCAGAAAAATACACATAAAAAGCAGCGGCACACCGCGCCACACGGCACAGTCTGCCCCTGCGGAGGTCAATTCAACGGTTTAAACGGACTTTTTGTGACACCGGCGTCTGCTTCGTAAGCTCCGTTGTCACAGGCACAATACAAAGCGCCGAAACGCACAAAGGAAGCATCGCGACACAGGCAAGAACGCACAACGCGCCCTCTGCCATGCGGCGCAGATTGTTCGAGCACATTTCAAGAATCGAACAGACCGGGCAGTCGTCGTCACCCGAGCAGTCGTGTCCGGCCTCGGCGGCCAGAAAAACAGCGGAGCACAGCACGCACGCAAGAATCATGACCGCAATGAAAATCGCAGTCTGTCTCCCGGCTTTCGAAACCGTCTTACCCATGCTGTCCTCCTTTCCGCCCTCAATACTTCTCGCGAAGGCTCATTTCCATAATCTTCTCACATAAATCCGCGAACGGAATGCCCGCTTCGTTCGCGGCAATCACAAGATGCGCGTCCTGATAAATCTGCGGCAGCGAATCGCACTCGAGGCAGACGAACGAGCCGTCGTCCCGGACGATGAAATCCATCTTCGCATATGCCGTCACACCGAGTAAATCGGTAACCTTCTCGGCGGCTTCCTGCAGCTTCTCGCGGAGCTCGTCCGGAATGTCCGCGGGACACTTCGGCGCACGTTCGCCGCGCGCATTCAGGCCGATTTCTTTATCTCTTGTTTCAAACGGAAGCACTTCCACAACGGGAAGGGCCTTTCCTTCGATTGTTCCGACCGCGAACTCGCGCCCGATCACGTATTCCTCGACCAGAATCTCACTTGCCCAGCGGAAGGCTTCTTTAATCGCTTTCTTGAAGGAAACGATGTCATTTGCCACCGAAATGCCGAGTCCGATTCCGCCGTTGTTCGGCTTCACGATGACCGGATAATGAAGCCCCGCTGCCTCGGGATCCGTTGTTGTCTCTGCCTTTTTATATACGCAGTACCCTTTCGGGACAGTGATGCCGGCCTCCGTAAGGAGCTGCTTCGAAACGGATTTGTTCGAAGAAACCGCGGACGAAAAATGGTCGTTACCGGTGTAATCGATTCCTAAGAGGTCGAATGCCGCCTGCACTTTGCCGTTCTCCGCATCCGCACCGTGAAGCGCAATGAAGACAAGGTCTGACTGCCTGCAAATCTGCAGCACGTTCGGGCAGAAGTACGAACCGGACTGGTCGCGGCGGCGTTTCCGGACTGCCCAGAGATCCGGGATTTCGTCCGAAATGTTGCCGGGCGCAAGCGAGTACTTTTCGATGTCGTCGAACGCATACGGAATCGACAGCTCGCGCTCCTCATAGCCCATGTAGGCATCCAAAAGGATGACCTTGTGTCCTTTTTCCCTGAGCCGCTCGGCCACCACCTGACCGCTTCGAAGCGACAGGTTCCGCTCGTTCGAAAGGCCTCCCGCAAGCACAACGATGTTGAGGTCCGTCGGCATCTCAAACGGCTCATCCTCTTCGGGCTCATCGCCGAGCACGATGTCGGAGCCGTCCATCTGGAGTTCGAGTGTCGGAAGCATTTCCTTCGTCATGCAGACAATCTGCAGAACGCCCTTGACCTGGTCCGCTGTGAGTTCGATGCCGTACTTCCGGCGGCAGATCCCCTGTACCTGCTTCACGACAACGCCGTTCACGTGCCGGATCAGGAAGTTCGAAAGGTTCAGCGCGGCGCCGAGTTTACGGGACGTCACGAAATCCTCCAGCATGTCGACAATCTTGAGCGCGTCGTCCATCTTAAAGTTCGCAACGATGTCCCGAAGCGCCTTTAAGAAATCCTTGTTCTGCTGCGAGTACTTGATGCAGAACGCAAGAATATAAGCCGTATTGTCCGAGTAGGTCGGGTCGCCGACAAGCGAGCACAGGAAGTTGATGTACTCGATGACGGAATCCTTGCCGGTAATCAGAAACGCACGTTCCGTAAGCATTCCGAGCAGCTTGTTCGTCTCCGCCTTTTCCTTCGCGCTGAAGCCGGACCGGATCAGGCTGTTGATGAACTGATCCATGATCTGCATCTCCGGCCGCTGCCCGTTCGGATTGACGCGCATCGTGTATTCGCCGTCCTCCCCGAAATCGAAGAACGTGTTCGGCGCGTGGCTCTCGGCAACGCCGTACCGGCCGTAATCGTAGCCGATGTAATAGGTCTTCGCGCCGACGTCGTTCATCAGAATGTTGACGTAATCGAAATCGACGTTATGGTTCTCGATAATGCCCTGCCGCTTAAGAATCCGCTTGCGGTAGTGCGCGATGAATTCGTCGGAGAAGCCCTGTCCGTCAAAGGACACGCAACGCGCCGGCGTATCATTCAGAATCGTAATGTATTTCGCCTTGTTGCCGCCCTTCGAATGCCCGATGACGGTAACCGTGTAGTTTTCAAGATGCAGTCTCCGGTACACGCTCTTGTACCATTCGAGCGCATTGATCTGCTGCAGGGAATCGACCTGGTTGGCACCCTCGAAATCGTCCACCCACTCGTAGTCGGCGGTTCCGCGAAATGCGACGACTGCCTCCTTCTCCTGCTCATTGATGAAGACCGCCGAAATGCCACCGCCCCCGCCGTACGCCATGTCAAGATGCGGCTCCTCAATGCGTGCATCAAGGATGTTCGGCTTCCTGAAGAGCGCCATGATGATGTTTCTCCAGTCAAAGCCGTTCATGCAGGAGTTGTAAATCAGCTCGTCGTCAAGCTTCGACGTATCAAACCGCGAGATGTACTCCCTTACGGTCTGCCCGTCCGCGTGCAGCACGGTGAAAAGCGGTTCCACATCGGGGAAGTACGTCAGGTGCTCAATCAGCAGCAGTTCATCCATTTTGTACAGCATAAAATCTTCTCCCGGATTCAGATTTATTCGGTCTCGATTTCCTCAATCAGCGCCTGGTACACAAGGCGCAGGTTATTGTTCTCAAGACGGATGTTCCGCACAAGGTTGATGCTGATCATCCGCAGCAGCTCCACGCCGCTTCTCGGATGCTCCTCGCAGAAGCGGTCAAAGTCTTTTCTTGTCATGGAAAATGTGACGCAGTCCGTCTTCGCTCTCACGGTCGCGGAACGCTTGTCGCTGTCAATCATCGCCATCTCACCGAACACGCAGTGCGCATCCGCATCAAGAGTCGCCACGACGAACTTGTCGCCGTAGATTGTTGATTTGATGATGTCGACGGTTCCCTCCGACAGCACGAATACCTCGTCACCCGATTCACCCTCGGTGATGATGTCCTCCCCGGCCGCCGTCTTCTTCTCTTTAAGCATCCCCGCAAGAATCGCAAGGTCGTCGTCCGGAATGCCCGCAAGAAGCGGAAATGTTTTCAGTTTCGAAACGTAATCCATCTCGGAATATCCTTTCTTCGCTCCGTCAGTCCTCCGCACCGAGGATAATCGCACCCATGTTCTTGCCGAGCACGTAATCATCCTTCGGATTCAGATGCGGACAGTTGGTTTCCATGCTCTTCACGGACTTGAGCCGCTGTACGATCTCGCCGTAGTTTGTGGACATCTGCGCCTCGGAAAGAATCCGGTGCTTCAGTTCCTTCTCGACTCCCATGTTCTCCAAAATCCCGAGAAGCAGTATATTTTGCTCCTTCTTATACCAGGCGAACAGTTCGCCGTATGTCTTTCCTTCCCACTTCTCCGAAACCGGCTCAATCTGCACCGAAACACCGTCACCGTTATCGAGAAATGAGGACATCACCTTCGACATTCCGCCGTAATTCGTCGACGTGCTCAGGATGTAGCGCGTATACTCGTCAACATAGATGACCTCCGCGCAGTTCTGACCCTCGAGGTAATTCCTGTACCGTTCCGTGCGGACCTCCGAGCAGATGTGGCATTTGCCGTTAAGTTTACGGACCAGAAGCGTCGCCGCGAACACGCGGGAATCGACCAGCTCCTCGCCGAGGTTTTCCTGGTTCTCGCCGATAATCAGTACCTTCGCGGCCTCGCGGACATTCGCGTTAAGAAGCGTCTGCTCCTCCGTGAAATCTCCGCGCAACAGGAGAAGCCCTTTCAAATCCTCGTCATCGCGCAGGTTCTGGACCTTCACGTCGTCCGCATTGTTGATGACAATGATGTCGGACGCCTTGCGGTCCTTATTCTTGCGCAGAATCCCGAGAATCAAGGGCTTGATGTCATTTTTCCATCCGCAGATCAGAATGTGATCCTTCATCTTCTGCATCTTCTTCACTCCCCGTTCCATGTTCAGTCTTTTCGCGACAAATGCCGACGAAATGTAGCCGATGACGGACGACAGCCCCACCATACCGAGAATCAATACAAGGATTCCGATGATACGCGTTCCCGGGGTTTCGACGTACTGGTAATCATTGCCGGTCATCGCAAGAAAGTTGAAGACGACAATATCCCAGAACGACGTGTCCGCGCCCGCGTGCCGAAGCACTATGAAGCACACCAGGCAGAGGATTAAGTATAAGCCGAAGACAATGAGAATCACGGGCAGATGGATCAGTTTAAAGAATCCGGTTACCCGTTTCACCCACTTTTTCATAACACAGATACTGTATCATAAAAGGCTTATTTATTCAAGTCGCGAGGGGGATTTCGTGACAAAAAGAGAACGGCCCCCGCAGGAGCCGTCCCCGTAACATTTAACGCACAATCCGATAATACGTCCTCGCCGTGAGCCGGTAGATGATCATGTAAATCGCGGTAAATGCCACGACCGTCAGCACCGTACACATAAGGAACAGCGAATCGTTATAAAGTTGCAGCAGCGCGAGCAGCTTGTGGATGACCGGGTACGCCACGGTGATGTGGAGCACCGCAGTGATTACCGGAAGGAAGAACACGATGACAATCTGGCGGCGGATCGTGCCCTTTGTCTCCTTCGGGGTCATGCCTACTTTCAGAAGAATCTGGAAGCGGCGGCGGTCATCGTAGCCCTCGGAAATCTGCTTGTAGTAGATAATCAAAGCGGTCGCGAACAGGAATACGATACTGAGAAGGATTCCGAGGAAGAACAGCGACCCGTAGACGGCATACATCTCATAGCGCATCGCCCAGATTGTGCCCCATCTTACCCAGACGTGATCCGTTCCGTAGTTTTCCTTCACGTAATCGGTAATCGCCTCGCTGACTGCGCTGTACGTGTTCTGTTCCGAATCGTTCGCGGAGATGGCCTTCTCATCCGCAACCTTAATCAGATACATGTACGAAACGCGGTTCGCGTACCCGGGCAGGTCTTCCTCAATCTGCTTGCTGACAGCCTCCAGGTCCGCTATGTCCGGAAGCACGATTCCGTAGACGTCCACAACCGTCGTCGCGCCGACATCCTCCGGAAAATACGACAGTTTCTTTGTCAACTGATACGTCTTTCCACCGAGCTTCAGTGTTCCGGACACCCGCTCGGTAAGTTCCTTCGCGCCTTTCGAAATCGGCGCCCATCCTAACTCCCCGTCACCAAACTGCTCATCAATACCGGTAATGTTCCGGTAATCCTCTGCCGGCAGGAACACGAAGATAACCATATTCTCCGGCGGAGTATCCAATGCGCCTCCCTCCGTAC
>JAGAES010000072.1 GCA_017613055.1 Lachnospiraceae bacterium
TGATATGATACGCTTGTAAATCGAATCGCACAGACATCTTAAGATGTCGAAGGAGGGAACATGAAGAAATATCTTTTCATGGCTCTTCTCATCGTCGTTTCGGCGGCTGCACTTTCCGGCTGTAAGAAGAAAGGCGGCACAAAGGATAACGGCAGAGGCGGTACGGTGACGGTTGGAATTTTAAATGATTTGGACAGTCTTGACCCTCACAAAGCAGTAGCGGCAGGAACTAAAGAAGTACTTTACAACCTGTTTGAAGGTTTGGTCAAACCGGACCAGGCCGGCAATCTCGTCCCTGCGTTAGCAGAGAGCTACCGGTTCTCCGAGGATGGCATGACATACACTTTCGTATTAAGGAAGGGTGTCAAGTTCCACAACGGAGCGACGGTTACGGCAGAGGACGTTGTATATTCGCTGAAACGTTGTGCGGGCATGCTTGAGACTTCCGATCCGGAAGTGCAGGTTGTGGCCGCGCTTTCTAATATTTCCGACATCACCGTCGCTTCGGAGAACGGAGCCGACATCATTACCATCACCCTGAAGGAACCGAATACGGAGCTGATCGGGTACCTTACCTGCAGCATTATCCCGAAGGATTATACCGAACAGAAGACGAAGCCGGTCGGAACCGGACCGTTCAAGTTCGTTTCGTACACGCCCATGAAGAACTTCATCATGGAGCGGAATGACGATTATTACGGTGAGAAAGCCTCTCTTTACGAGGTGGAATTCCTCATCTACGAGAGCGTTGACGCAGCATTTTTAAAGCTGCAGGCCGGAGACATCGACATCTTCCCGTACCTGACACTCGATCAGGCGGAGCAGCTTCGCAACAAGTACAATGTCGAGGTCGGCGAGATGGCGCTTGTACAGGGCCTGTTCCTGAACAATGCCGTAGAGCCTTTCAACATTAAGGAAGTCCGTCAGGCAGTCAATTATGCCGTTAACAAAGACGAAATAATGGATATCCTGAACGGCGGCAAGGGCAAGAAGATCGGAAGCGGCGTTTATTCCGGATTCGAGGCCTACTTTAACGAGGATTGCGTTAATACTTATCCCTATAACCCCGAGAAGGCGAAAGAGCTTCTCGCGGCAGCCGGTTATCCGAACGGATTCACCTTCACCTGTATCGTTCCGTCGAACTACACCTACCATGTGCAGACCGCGGAAATCATCGCGTCCCAGCTGAAGAAGGTCGGGATCACGATGAAGATTCAGACGGTGGAGTGGGCCACGTGGCTTTCGGAGGTGTACGCGAATCACAATCACGAGGCAACCATCATCGGATTGGATTCCAAGCTCGCCCCGAGCGATATCCTGCGATACTATATCGGCGGATCTTCGAAGAATTTCATTAACTACGAAAGCGAGGCGTTTGACACGGCGTATCGCGAGGCCGTGAAGACCGCCGATGCCGCGAAGAAGAGAGAATTGTACTTTACGGCGCAGAAATGCCTTGCGGACGATGCCGCATCGGTATTCATACAGAGTCCGTCTCTGATGGTTGCGGTTAAGAAAGGCATTACCGGCTACAAATTCTATCTGGTTTATGTTCAGGATATGCAGAGCATAAGATACCAGGACAAGTAAGAATCCGAAAGGAGGGCACCTATGAAGGCAGGGAAGAAAATCATATCGATGATAGCTGCCGTTTGGGTGCTCTCTTTTATTACCTTTCTGGCATTTTCCATCCTTCCCGGCGATGCGGCCGAGGTGCGCCTCGGGACCGATGCGACGCCGGAACAGGTGGAAGAACTGCGGGAGGAGATGGGACTTAACGACAACGTCGCGGTCCGTTACGGACGCTGGATCGGCGGCATCCTGAGAGGCGACATGGGACGGTCCTCACGGTATAACGTGCCGGTTTCGGAGCTCTTTGCGCAGACGCTTCCGAACACGCTTTTACTGGCGGGTTTTTCGTTCCTTCTGATTCTTGTCCTTTCGTTCCCGCTCGGGCTTTTGTATGCCCGTTATCCGGGGAGCATCGGCGACCGGACCGGCGTCTTTTTGAATCAGACGCTGATGGCGGTCCCGGCGTTCTTCATGGGAATTCTGATTTCGGTTATTCTGGGACTCGGGCTGCACCTTTTCACCCCGGGTGATTTTGTGTCTTATGACGAAGGACTCGGCGCATGCCTTGCGTACCTGTTCTTCCCGGCTCTTGCGGTAGCTCTTCCGAAGACCGCGATGACGGTCCGGTTCCTTCGAAGCGCGTTGCTTACGGAGAAACGGAAGGAATATGTTCGTACGGCAAGAAGCAAGGGACTAAGCGAGTGGGAGATTCTCTTTGTGCATCTGCTTCCGAACGCGCTCGCGGCGACCGTCACATTTCTCGGTGTAATCGTATCGGAAATTGTCGCGGGAAGCATTGTTATTGAGCAGGTATTCGGCATTAACGGGATTGGGCGGCTTCTGGTCGGTTCGGTTGCGAACCGCGACTACGACGTCGTGCAGGCGCTCGTTTTGTATATCGGCATCGTTGTAATTGTACTGAACGGCGTCATTGAGGCGCTTGTACAGAAGGAGGCGGAATCATGAAACGGTATCGCTCCTTCAATTTCCTGTGCGGCGGAATCTTCCTCGGGCTGACGGTCCTTCTCGTCATCTGGGGGCTGTTCCGTACGCCTTACGACCCGACGGAGGTCAATGCGGCGCTTCGTAACGCGGCACCGTCCTTAAAGCATCCGTTCGGTACCGACCAGCTCGGACGCGACGTCTTAAGCCGCGTGATGGTCGGCGCAAGGACATCGTTTTTGATCGGCGCGGCGACAATTCTGATCGGAGGTCTGTTCGGCACCGTGATCGGCGCGCTCGCGGGCTACTTCGGCGGAACCTTCGACACGATTCTGATGCGTGTCAACGACTGCCTGCTTGCGTTCCCGGGCATCCTTCTCGCGCTCGTTCTCGTGTGCCTGTTCGGCACCGGTGAGAAGAATGTGATTCTCGCGCTCGGCATTCTCTTCATCCCGAGCATCGCGCGGGTCGTGCGAAGCGAGATTAAGAAGCAGCGGCCCATGGATTATGTCGCAAACGCAAGGCTTCTCGGCGCGGGCAGACTGAGAATCCTGTTCGTCCATATGCTTCCGAACATCCGCGCCACGCTTCTTGTAACGATGGCAGTCGGCTTCAACAACGCAGTGCTGGCGGAAGCCGGGCTTTCCTACCTCGGACTCGGCGTACAGCCGCCTGACGCGAGTCTCGGACGCATGCTTTCCGAAGGGCAGAGCTATCTCCGCCTGTCTCCGTGGACGGTTGTGTTCCCGGGGCTTGTTCTGGTGCTCTGCGTGCTCGGTGTAACGTTAATCAGCGACGTTTATTCCGGTAACTCCGCCGATACGGAGGACCCGGTTAAGGCCAGAAGAAAGATCCGCGCGATACTTCGCGGGAAGTATCCGGAGGCGGCAGCGGAGCCTGCCGGGAAAGCTGACGCGGAGGCTGATCCGGTTCTTGAGGTTTCGAATCTGCGCATCGCATTTTCCACCGAGACGAATGAACCGAAGGAGGTTGTGCACGGCGTTTCGTTCCGCATGATGCCCGGCGAGAAGCTCGGAATCGTCGGCGAATCCGGCAGCGGCAAGAGCGTGACGGCACTTTCGATGATGCATCTTCTTCCTGAGAACGGGGCGGCCGTCGGCGATATCCGCGTCCGCTACGAGGACGAAACCGGCGCGCACGACGTCGACATGTCGCATTACAACGCGAAGGAAATGCAGCGTTACCGCGGCGCCGAAATCGCGATGGTTTTCCAGGAGCCGATGTCCTCACTGAATCCTTCGATGAAGATCCGGCGGCAAATGGCAGAGATGCTGACGCACGGCGAGAAGACATGGGAGCCCGAAGCGCTTGAGAAGCGGCTTAACGACGCGCTTTTGGAGGTCGATCTGACCGATACCGAACGGATTCTTTCGAGCTATCCGGCGAAGCTGTCCGGCGGACAGCGGCAGCGCATCATGATTGCTATGGCAATGCTCAATCACCCGAAGGTATTGATCTGCGACGAACCGACGACGGCGCTTGATCAGGAGACGCAGGAGCAGATTCTTGCGCTGCTTACGCACCTTCAGAAGAAATATAAAACGGCGATTCTGTTTATCTCGCACGACCTCGGGATTGTGCGCCGCATCTGCGACCGCGTGATGGTATTCCATGACGGTCTCATTGCGGAGGAGGGTAGCGCGGAGCAGGTCTTCGCGGAACCGAAGGAAGACTATACGAAGGCATTGATCGCGGCATCGAAGGGTGCGGATTTCGCTTCCTCGATGACGATTCCGAAGGACTCGGAAGAGATTGTAAAGGTATCGCATCTGCATATGTATTTCGGCAGGAAGCGCGGAAGGAATCCGCTTAATTACCGGACCAAGGTGCTTGAAAACTACAACCTGTCCGTTCACAGAGGCGAAGTGTACGGCATCGTCGGGCGGAGCGGCTCCGGCAAATCAACGCTTGCAAAGTGTCTGTGCGGGCTTTTGAAGCCGGTTGTCGGGACGATTGAGCTCGGCGGAACGGTCGGCATGGTATTTCAGGATCCTTACGGAAGCCTGAATCCGTCCCGTTCGGTGGAGTGGCTTTTACAGGAACCGCTTCGGATCCGGAAAGTGCCGAAGGCGGAACGCGGGGAAAAGGCCAAAGAGATGCTTGCCGCAATCGGACTTCCGGAGGATTTTGCGGAGCGGAAGATTACCGATCTTTCGGGCGGACAGCGGCAGCGCGTTGCAATCGGTATGGCGCTGATGTCCAAACCCGATATTCTGGTGCTTGACGAACCGGTTTCCGCGCTTGACGTAACCGTTCAGGAGCAGATTCTTTCGCTGCTTGCGAAGTTACATGACCAATGCAGCCTGACCTACCTTTTCATCACGCATGACCGGCAGGTAATGAACCGCTTTGCAACGCGTGTGGAGATTTGGGAAAGCCGAACGTAAACCTTGCATTTCACGCAGATATCATATATTATTAGAGTAGTCATTCAGGGACGAAGGAGGAATGAAAGATGAACTTTTTCAGCAAGAAGAATCAGGTCGTTATCGTCCGGGTTCTTGCCATAATTCTGGTACTGGCCATGGTTGTAATGCTTTTCGCGGCTTTGAAGTAAACTATGATTGAAGTTTCGCATATTTCCAAACGATACGGAAAGAAGCAGGTGCTTAATGACATCTGCTTCTCCGCCAAGCAGGGTGAATGCATTGCGATTGCCGGCGCGAACGGCTGCGGCAAATCGACGTTGCTTTCCATTCTTGCGGGCACTTTGCGCCCGGATTCCGGCGAATTTCACGGATTCGGACACGACCTGTTCCGCGAGGCGAAGGAGCGCGAGCGGATTGTCGGGTATGTGCCGCAGGAGAATCCGCTGATTCCGGAGCTGACGGCGAGGGACAATCTCCGCCTCTGGTATTGCGACAGCCCTTACGATATGGACGAGGAACTGGAGAACGGCGTCCTTGCGATGCTCGGCATTAAGGAATTCATTAACGTGAAGGTTTCCAACATGTCCGGCGGAATGAAGAAGCGTCTGAGCATCGGATGCTCGGTTGCGACCGATCCGCCCGTTCTGATCATGGACGAGCCGAGCGCGGCTCTCGATCTTCTCTGTAAGGCATCCATCCGCCATTATATGGAGGAGTACAAGAAACGGAACGGAATCATCCTGATTACGACGCACGACGAGCAGGAGCTTGATCTGTGTGACCGCATACTGATTATGAAACAGGGCGTGTTCCACGAAGAGGACCCGTCTCTCCGCGGAGATGCGCTTCTTAAGGCGATTACCTAGGAAGGGAAGCTATGGACGGACATATCTCGCGGCCCCCTTTCGATGAGAACGGCTACGCCGCTTATGAAGGAAAAGTGAAAAAGAAGAAGTCGACCCCGCTCCGGTGGATTATTCCGGCGGGGCTTCTTTTGATTGTTGCGGCGATTGTCCTGATTATCCGCTTCCGTCCGAAGGAACCCGGTGCGTTCTGCCGCGCGGCCATCAAGGACGCCGTGACAGACAGCTTCGGCGGAGGAGACCCGTTAATGAAGGCGCTCGGACTCGATTCCGTCCGGAAACGGCTTGAAAGCCGCGATTTCCTTCTCGATACGGTGCTCGCCGTGGAATCCGTCACGGCGGCGGAGGGAACGGACCTTTATAATCTGATCGGGCTTCTCGGGATGGAACCCGAAGACATTCCTTCCGGAATCGGCGTCGGAGTCACCGTGGAATCCCGCAAAGACCAGGGCTTCCATGCGAAGCTGGCGGCCGCCCTCAGCAGCATCCGGATTGTGCTGTTCCGTTTCTGGGGCGATACGGAAACGCTGACGGTCTCTTCCCCGAGACTTGCGGAGGAAGGTTTGACATTTGCCTATACGGAACTGTTCGGGAACTGGTATCAGAACGAGGGCTGGAATCTGCTCCCGGAGGAAAGCCGGCAGCAGACAAAGGACAAGGTCCGCACGGTTCTTGAACGGTACAAGATTATTGCGATCCTGAGACAGCTTATAAGCAGCGACTCGCCGATTCAGTATCTCGGAAAGGGATACGACAAAGCGATGGACGAGCTTCTTGCGAAAATCCGCTTTTCCGAGGCGAAGAATGCGTCGGGCCGAAGAGTGCAGAAGAAGTTCCATATCGGCGGCGAGCATGTCCTGTGTTACGGATATCACGCCGAAATCGACACGGAGGAAATCTGCAAGCGCGTCCGTGCGGTGACCGGCCTTTCGAAGGGCGATTTCAAACCGGCAGCCGGCATGGAAACGGTTGAAGCCATGCTGTATATCACAAGGCGCGGCGAACTGATTTCATTATCCTTCTCGACGGAGCTTGATTTCCGCGGAACCGTTGTTCCGATTGAGTTTTCCTACGATGCGAGCGGAGACGCGGACCCGCAGGACCATTTCACGGCACGCGTCCGGATCGGCATCGGAAACACGCCGGTTACACTTATGATTTCCAAGAATACCGTGAAGAACGCATACGGAATCCGTTCCCGCTGGGACGGTTCCCTGACAATAAGCGAAGAGGAATACGCAATTCTCATCCAAAGCAACTACGATACGAAAGCCAAACGCATCGAGGTGACCGCGAAGACCTTCTGGGACGGCGTTTCAGTCGGAGGCATGGAAGCGGAAGGAACCGTTTCCCCGAAAGATGAATACGAAATGAATTTCCGCAAGATGAAATTCTGGGACACCTTCTCCGGGGCGACGCTCAACCTGACGTGGAAGTTCACCGTGTCGGAGAAGAAAGATTCCTTCTCGATTAAACCGCCCGCGACTCTGCTTGACGTGAACCTTATGAGCGGGGAACAATGGAAGGACTTCCGTGACGAAGTAAAAGAAAACCTGGAAACCTATCTCAAATATCTGAATGATCTTTTCTGACGGCCGGAATATATTCCGGCTTCGGAGCAAGGAGCGCGCATGAAACTGACCGGAACCCTGATCCGGATGGAAGAAAAAAGAACGCTTAAGATTCTGCCGCAATACTTTCTCGGGGTATTTCTTCTGACTGCCCTGATCGGTGTTGTCGTGGTTTTCTGCGCCCTTGCGACCGACAAGGATGTGACCAAACAGGACATGACCATCGCGCTTGTACTGCACGACAATGATTTCCTTCGGACATTCGGTCTCGATGTGCTTGAGGGATCTTCGAGCATCGAGGCGCTCTGCACCTTCGAGGAAGCGGAGGAAGAGGATGCGGTTAAGGGGCTTGAAGACGGCACGTATTCCGGCGCCGTAATCTTCCCGGATCATTTCATCGGCAGTGCGATAACCGGCAACGAAGAACTGCACGCGAAGATGTATATCCCCAGAATGGACGGATTCAGCAACCGGCTGATCGGCGGCCTTGCGGATATAGCGGGCGGCCTTCTCGGAAAGACGCAGGCGGGCATTCGGACAGCCACCATAGTCGCCGCGATTCCCGAGGACTCGAACGAACAGGACGTTGAACGTGTGGAACTCGATACGCAGAATCTGTTCTTCGATTTCGCGATGGGCAGGGAAGACTTCTATTCCAAGGATTCCGCATCCGGAACCGGCAACCAGACCGTTGTTCAGTATTATGTCTGCGCCGCTTTCGTATTGCTTCTGCTGCTCGGCGGAATCAGCTGCGGACCGCTTTTAAAGGGCGATCCGATTGCATTTGAAAAACAGCTCGCGCTGCATCGGATCGGTACGGCGAAGCTTCTTGCCATCCGTTATCTTGCCGTCTGGACGCTGTTCGCGGTACTGTACAGCGTTCTTTTCGCCGCGCTCTTCGGATGGTTCTTCGTAAGCCCCGAGACCTTCGGTTCGGTGTTAGACCTTTCGACGGCTGAGGAAATCGGCTACTGGTTCTTAGGCGGACTTCCGGTATTGTTCCTGGCGGCTGCGATTGTCGTGTTTATCTACACATTTGCCGCTAACCAGATCGGCGGAATACTCTTACTGTTCCTTTTCGTGATGATTATGGGCTATGCATCCGGCCTTCTCGCGCCTGCGGCATTTCTGCCTTCGAAGGTGCGCGTATTCGGGGCGTATCTGCCTACGGCCCGGATGTTAAATGTGATGAAGAACGGCATGACGCACGCGGTGGATATGCGTCTTCTTCTGATTGTAACCGTTGAGGCTGCAGCCGTGCTTGCCTGCTCGATGGCCATCTCGGTCGGGAAGAGGAGGTGGAGCGAATGAAACGGATGGGTATGTGGATTCTTCTCATGACCAAACGTCTTATGAAGAAGCCTTCCTTTGTCATTATTCTCGTTCTGCTTCCGGTCATTCTGATCGGCTACCGCTTTATCATCAAGGAGAACGAGGAAACGCTCCGGGCCTGCATCTATGTGCCGTCCGGAAGCGACGAATACGCCCGCACCGTCGCGAAGGAACTTGTGAAAGCCGATTATGCTGCGACGTTCTATATGGCGGATTCGGAAGACGACCTCTACAGTGACGTCATTGCGGGACGCGCCGAGGTCGGATACATCTTCGCGAAGGATCTCCACCAGCGCATGCTTACAAAGGACTGGGCCGGCGCGATTACGATGGTGGTATCCGACACGAGCCAGTTCGCCGAGTTTGTCAATGAGTTCGTGACCGTCCAGCTCTACAGTAACATCATGGAAGATTACTTGACGGACTACCTTGCGACGCGAAGCGGAATCAACCTCACCGAAGAGGAGATCCGCCCGGCTGTCCGCGAGAATCTTGCGAAACAGGCGGAAGCCGAGACGATGTTCGAGGTTTCCTACCGCGATTACTACACCAACACGGAAGTCACGAAGGAAGAGATTCTTCAGGAGAACTATCTGACCAAGCCGATCCGCGGTACGGTCGCCTTGTTCGTTCTCCTCGCCGGGCTTGCCGGCCTCGTCTTCTGGTTCCAGGACTCTGCGGAGGGGCGTTTCAAGGTAATGAGCTACGAGAAGCGGCCGGTTATCAATTACGGCTCGCTGCTGCTTCCGACGCTTCTTGCCGCGGTAGTAGGGCTGGTCTGCATCTTCATTGCAGGCCTTGCCGGGAACTTCTTTAAGGAGCTTTTCGTGATGCTCCTTTACGTGTTCTTCGTTACGGGTGTGTGCGAGATTATCCGCGTCGCCGTTCCTTCGGTAAATGCCATATGCGCCGCGATTCCGATTCTCGCAATCGCAAGCTATCTGTGCTGTCCGATTGTGCTTGACCTGAAGAAGGTGCTTCCGGTCGTATCCTACCTTCGTAAGATTCTTCCGCCGGATTATTACCTGCAGACATTCAATGCCGCACCGTTATGGGTGCTGGCGGTTGCTGCCGCTGTCGTCAGCGCGGTAACGGTGCTTCTCGAACTCCGCGAGAGGCGGTAAATGACATAAAAACGCCCCGGCCGTAAGACCGGGGCGTTTCTTTTCGTAATGTGTTCAGTATTCCTCAATCATGCCGATCAAATTGTCGATGTCCGATTTGCTTGTGCCGAAGGCGGCGATGATGAAGACGCCGTTTCCATGGGCTACGCGTCCGTAGAGATTATAGTAAGCGGTGTAGGAGCCGGATTTCATCTCAATCGGAAGAACTTTATATGACTTGCCGGCAATCATCTTGGTTGTGGTATCCCTGACCGTCAGTCCGATTCCGGGATATGCGGCAGTTATCTGAGAGCCGGTCTGCATCAGGACCTGTCTGACTTCTTCCAGGCCCGCATCCAGATCTGTTTCGGAGTTGTCGGCACAAAGTACAAGAATACTGGTGTCTTTCGAAAAGGCAACCATCTTCGTATCCCCGTCTTCCTTGGTGGTTACCGCATACCCTTCCGGAACCGTTATTTTCACATCTGCCCATTTGTTTTTATAGGTTCTCGAATCCTCGACAGTACCCGGGTCGAACTTCTTCGCGCGGATGAAAAGGAATACCCCGACGCCGATTCCGATAAGCACCAATGCGAAGATTACTCCGACTAAAGCGGAGCCTCTGTTTCTCTTTCTGTCCATAATCAAACCCCCTTCAATAATCGTTACTGTAATTATCTCGGAAAACCCCGTTCTTGTCAAGGTTTTTCAAAAATCTGGAACTTGATACTTGCGCGTCAAATGTGATATAATAAAGCGAATATGGGGTTTTGTTTCCCTTTGCGGAAACGGCCGGTAAGAAAGCGGAGGTCGGAATGGGAAAAGGCAGCATCGGCGCAGCGGAATTTGAGCGGCTTGTTGCGCGGACCGGCAACGCGAAGTATCTGGCCTCGACCTATGCCGGACGGAAGGACGGCATGCCGGTTTCCGCGTGCGTCCGGATGGCAGCAGTTCATGACCGGAACATCCCTGCCGCATCGGGAACCATGAACGGAAGAACCCCGGCAATCGTCCGGTTTGCCATATGCCGGGCACGGAACGTGCTGGCGGCGCGCGGAAGGAAGACCGAAGCGGTCACGCTTTTGTTAAACGTTCCGGACAATATGCCGGAAGAAGAAATCCGGCCGTACATGAGGGAAGCCTATGCGGTTACGGAGCTGTCAGACGCATCGATTGTCCGGACGGATGCGGATACCGTTACGGCGCATGCGGCGGCATTCGGAAGCGAAGCGGACGAACCTGCATCGTTTTCGGACGGAGAGTACCGGATTGTATTATGCGGACAGACCGGAGCCGAGGAAACCGTGCTCTTATATGAGCAGTACCGGGAGCGGCTTGAGAGGAAGTATCCGAAGCATTTTCTTTCGGAGATTCCGGCACTTTCGGAACGGCTTGATGCACGGGCACTTTGCGAGACCGCGCGGAAGAACGGCATGGTATATGCCTATGCCTGCGGAGACGGCGGCGTATATGCGGGACTTTTCGCAATGAGCGAACGGATCCGGACGGGACTTTCGGTTTCCCTGCCGGATATTCCGATTTCCCAGAAGACGATTGAGGTATGCGAGGAGCTGGATATCGATCCGTATCAGATCGGTTCGGGAGGGTGCATCCTGATGATCACAAGGGATTCATCAAAACTGCTTTCCGCACTTTATGCGGAAGGCGCGGAGGCGGCCGATATCGGATGCCTTCGGGAAGGAAATAAAAAAGAGCTTCATAACGGCGGCGAAGTCCGCTGTCTGGAGCCTTATCGAGGATAAAAAGCGGAGGATTATGACATGGAACTTGCTATGCGGATTTTGGAAAGTTTGGATCAGAATGCCAGACTGACGGCGAAGGATCTCGCCGTTATGCTCGGAGAGGATGAAGCGAAGGTGGCTGCAGAGATTCGCCGTCTTGAGGAAGAACTCATTATCTGCGGGTATCCGACTTTGATTGACTGGGATAAAACCGAGAAGCATCAGGTTACGGCAATGATCGAGGTGAAGGTTACGCCGCAGCGAGGCAAAGGCTTTGATGAGATTGCCGAGCGGATCTATCAGTTTGACGAAGTGGAAGCGGTTTATCTGATGAGCGGCGGTTTTGACTTGACGGTTATGCTCCGCGGCTCCAGCTTAAAGAGCATCGCGGAATTCGTATCCGGAAAGCTTGCCCCGATGGAGTCCGTACTTTCGACCGCGACGCATTTCGTGCTTAAGAAGTACAAGGAGCACGGAATTCCGCTTGTAACGAGACAGGAAGATGAAAGGATGCTGATTACCCCGTGAGAGACCCGTTGAATCCTGCCGTAGTGGGCATCAAGCCCTCCGGCATTCGTAAATTTTTCGATATTGTTCATGAGATGAAGGACGCCATCTCGCTCGGTGTCGGCGAACCGGATTTTGCGACGCCGTACCATATCCGCGAAGAGGGCATCTATTCGCTCGAGAAAGCAAAGACGCACTATACCGGCAATGCGGGACTTCCCGAACTCAGGAAGGAGATTACCGCTTTTTTAGAGCGCCGTTACGGCCTTTCCTATGACCCGATGAAGGAGACGCTTGTCACGGTAGGCGGAAGCGAAGCAATTGACCTTGCAATCCGCGCTATGGTGTGCCCCGGTGAGGAAGTCATCATTCCGCAGCCGTGCTATGTATCCTACGAGCCGTGCGTCATTCTGACGCAGGGCGTTCCGGTAGTCATCCGCTTAAAGGAAGAGGATGAATTCCGCTTAACCGGCAGGGATCTGCGTGCGGCGGTTACCGATAAGACGAAGCTTCTTGTGCTTCCGTTTCCGAACAATCCGACCGGTGCCATCATGACCGAAGAGGACCTTAAGGAAATCGCCGAAATCTGCGTGGAGAAGGACATCATCGTTCTTTCGGATGAGATTTACAGCGAATTAACCTATGAGCGGAAGCACGTTTCGATTGCGTCGTTTCCGGGTATGCGCGAGCGGACTATCGTGATTAACGGCTTCTCAAAAGGCCACGCGATGACCGGCTGGAGACTCGGTTATGCATGCGGGCCCGCAGAAATCATTAAACAGATGACCAAAATTCACCAGTTCGCGATTATGTGCGCTCCGACGATGAGCCAGTACGCCGCAATTGAGGCAATGAAGAACGGTGATGAGGACGTTGCGATGATGCGCGATTCCTACGACAAGCGCCGCCGCTTCGTCGTACATGAATTACGCGAGATGGGTCTTCCCTGCTTTGAGCCTTACGGCGCGTTCTACGTGTTTCCGTGTATCCGTGAATTCGGCATGACGAGTGAGGAGTTCGCAACGAGGCTGCTTGAAGAACAGAAGGTTGCTATCGTTCCGGGCACCGCGTTCGGCGACTGCGGTGAGGGATTCCTAAGGATTTCCTATGCGTATTCGCTTGAGAACCTGAAGCGTGCACTGGACCGCCTCAGAGCGTTTATTACAAAGCTCCGCGAGGAAAACGCAAACGCCTGATTGGAGTTTATTGTGCTGAATATTGTTTTGCTTGAGCCGGAGATTCCCGCGAATACCGGGAATATCGGCCGCACCTGTGTTGCAACAGGAACCAGGCTCCACCTCATAAAGCCGCTCGGCTTTTCGCTTGACGAGAAGCATTTAAGACGCGCGGGGATGGACTACTGGAAAGAAATTGACGTTACGGTTTACGAGAATTACGGGGACTTTCTCTCTAAGAACCCGGGAGCGAAGGTATACTATGCCACGACCAAGGCGCGTCGCACGTACGCGGCGGCAGCCTACGAGCCGGACTGTTTTCTGATGTTCGGAAAGGAAAGCGCCGGCATTCCGGAGGAGATTCTCAAGGACCATGAAGAGACTTGTATCCGCATCCCGATGATCGGAGAGACGCGTTCGCTGAACTTAAGCAATGCGGCCGCCATCGTTTTGTACGAGGCGTTACGGCAGAACGATTTCGCCGGGATGAAGTGTACGGGGGAACTGCACCGCCTTAAGTGGTAGGCGGATTATGGGGATTTGTTATGAATGAAAAAGCATTAAAGACGCTTGAATTCGACAAAATCCGCGAGATGCTTGTGCATTACGCGGGGTCGGATCTCGGGCGCAGACGCTGCGGGGAACTGGTTCCCGCAGATACCAAAGAAGACGCGGAACGGCTGCAGACCGAAACAGCCGACGCGTTAAACCGGATGAACCTGAAGGGAACGCTTTCGTTCAGCGGAATACCGGATATCGGCGAGAGCCTTCTGAGGCTCGACCGCGGAGGCTGTTTGCAGATTCCGGAACTGCTCCGGATCGGCTCGCTCCTTTCGGCGGTCGCGAGAGCCAAATCATACGGCTGTCCCGGGGACCGAGGAGCGGATGTACCGGAGGATTCGCTTTCCGAAAAGTTTGACCTCCTTGAGGAGCGGAAGGCAGAGGCACTGGAAATCAGCCGCTGTATCGTCTCGGAAGAGGAGATCGCGGATGACGCAAGCCCCGGACTGAAGGGCGTCCGCAGGAAGATGAAGGCGACAAGCGACAAGATCCGCGAACGCCTCGGTTCGATTCTTTCCGCGGCATCGCAGGCGGGAATGATACAGGACGCATTGATTACGATGCGCGACGGCCGGTACTGCCTGCCGTATAAGAGTGAGTATAAAAACCAGGTTTCCGGTATGGTTCACGACCAGTCCGCGTCGGGTTCGACGTCTTTCATCGAACCGATTGAGATTGTAAAGCTGAACAATGAGCTTAGGGAACTCGAGATCAAGGAAGCGGAAGAGATTCAGAAGGTGCTTGCGGCACTTTCCGAGATGCTTGCTCCGTGGACGGAATCGCTCCGCTATGACCGCGAGGCAATGACCGAGTTAGACTTTATCTTCGCAAGGGCGGCGCTCGCAAGAGAGATGAAGGCAATTAGGCCCGATTTCTCGGATGACCGCACCGTGAAGATTATAAAGGGCAGACATCCGTTAATCGATCCGAAGAAGGTTGTTCCGATTGATATCTCGTTCGGACAGACCTATTCAATGGTCGTGATTACCGGCCCGAATACCGGCGGTAAGACGGTTTCTTTAAAGACCGTCGGGCTGTTCGCCCTGATGGGGCAGGCCGGGCTTCATATTCCGGCGCAATCGGGAACGATTCTCGGAATCTTCCCTGAGGTATATGCGGATATCGGCGACGAGCAGAGCATTGAGCAGTCGCTGTCCACATTTTCCTCGCATATGACGAACACCGTGAAGATTCTCGAGGCAGCGCAGGAGGATTCGCTTGTGCTGTTCGATGAGCTCGGAGCGGGTACCGACCCGACCGAGGGCGCGGCGCTTGCGATGGCAATCCTTACGTTCCTGCACCGGTTTGACATTCGTACGATGGCTACGACGCACTACGCGGAACTTAAGGTGTTCGCGATGACGACCGAGGGCGTGATTAACGCCTGTTGCGAGTTCGACGTGGAGTCGCTTCGGCCGACATACCGCCTGCTTCTCGGAATTCCCGGAAAGAGCAACGCGTTCGCCATCTCGAAACGGCTCGGGCTTTCGGATTCGATTATCAAGGACGCGGATTCGTTCATCGGCATCCGTGACAAGAGCTTCGAAGATATGATTGCGGGACTTGAGAATACCCGTAAGAAGCTTGAAGAAGAACTCGCCGCCGCCAAGGCGGACCGCAGGGAAGCTGCCGTTGACCGGGCGGAGTGGGAGAAGAAGAACAAGACGATTGAGGAACGGCGCGACCGCATTATCGCGGAAGCGAAGAGCGAAGCCGGACAGATTGTGCAGGACGCGAAAGATTTCGCAGACGAAACCATCCGCCGGATCAACAAGCTCGGCGGTTCCGGCAATATGGCAGCGCTTGAGGACGAGCGCCGGAAGGCAAGGGAAAAACTCAGCGAGGTTGCCCCGGCGGAATCCCTCAAAAAGGCGGATAAGAAGGCGGATCATAAGGCTTCCGATTTCCATATCGGCGATAACGTTTTGGTGCTCAGCATGAATGTGAACGGCACGGTGCACACGCTTCCGAACGCGAAGGGCGACTGTTTCGTAACGATGGGCATCATGACAACCAAGGTCAACATCAGCGACCTTGCGCTTCTTGAGACCCCGAAGGAGGATTCGGCGAAGAAGGTCCGCGTGACTGCCGGAATCGGGTCGAAGGCGATGACCATCAGCCCCGAGCTGAATCTGGTCGGAAAGCGTGTGGACGAAGCGGTTGCGGAACTCGATAAGTATCTCGATGACGCTTATCTGTCACATTTGCCGAAGGTAACAATCATTCACGGGCGCGGGACAGGCGCCGTACGGCAGGCGGTTCACAGCCATTGCCGGAAGTCAAAGTATGTGAAAAGCATTACGCTTTCGCCGGACTACGGCTCGACGGAAGTGGAGTTCAAAGAATAAAGGAGGAGAGACATGGCGGAGAAACAGAAAATCCTGATTGTGGATGACGACAACAACATTGCGGAGCTGATTGCCCTTTATCTGACAAAGGAATGCTTCGAAACCAGAATCGTGGGCGACGGCGAGGAAGCGGTGAAGCAATTTGCCGAGTTTGAGCCGAACCTTGTCCTCCTCGACCTGATGCTTCCCGGAATCGACGGCTATGAAGTATGCCGCCAGATCCGGAAGACATCGGATACGCCGATCATCATGCTTTCCGCGAAGGGCGAAATCTTCGACAAGGTGCTCGGGCTCGAGCTCGGCGCCGATGACTATATGATGAAGCCGTTCGATTCGAAGGAGCTTGTGGCCCGCGTGAAGGCTGTGCTCCGAAGAATCCGTCAGGAGAATCCGCCGACCGAACCGCTGCACGACCAGCAGCACCCGGTGACCACGGAACAGCAGGGCGAGTACGTGGCTTATACCGATCTCATTATCAACCAGACCAATTATGCGGTTACGTATATGGGCAAGAAACTGGAGATGCCGCCGAAGGAGTTCGAATTACTGTTCTACCTCGCGTCGCATCCGAACCAGGTGTTCACCCGCGAACAGCTTCTCGACCGGATCTGGGGCTATGAATATGTAGGGGATACCCGGACGGTCGATGTGCACATCAAGCGTCTTCGAGAGAAGCTTCGCGACCACGAGGAGTGGCGCCTCGGAACCGTATGGGGCATCGGTTACAAGTTTGAACTTCGGAATCAGTTGTAGGAATTTATTGCAGGAGTAATCCATGAAGTACAAGGTCTGGCACAAATATGCCTTCGTCTATCTGACAGCGGCAGCCGTGATTCTTTTGGCAATCAACCTGATTGCCCGTCCGCTCCACCGGCGGGATACGTTACAGGATCACAAAGAGCGGCTGTATAAGGAATGCGTTGTCATTTCGGACGAATATATAAACGAATATACGCTGTCAGATTTTACGCTGAACACATTCATGCTTCAGATGAAGGCCGTGCGCGTTATGCTCGGTGCCGATATCTGGGTTGTCGGCGCGGACGGCAATATGATTGCCGCAACCGGAGAGAGTCTCGACCGGAACCCGATTAACCTGAATGAAGCGGTTCCCGATCTTCTGGATTCGCTCTATAAGGAAAATGTCACGGTTCCGGGCCTTTCCGACGGCAAAGTGCTCTGCGCCGTAGAGCCGGTAAGGGAAGGCGTCCGGATTAAAGGTTATATCGTGATGGCGGAGTCCATGGACAAGATCCTGGAGGAAGCGGACCGGTTCGTCATAAGGATGAATCTGATTTCGGCGGTCGGGCTTCTGGTTCTTCTGCTTGTGTTCTTCCTTTTCGCCGCTTATCACACGAAATGCCTGAACAGCATTCATAAAACCATCATTGCCTACACAGACGGCGACTTCACGGCAGACGCCGGCATCCGAAGCAAGGATGAATACCGCGACATCGCGCTGTCGGCGCACATGCTGGCCGAGCAGCATGCGAACCTCGTGGATTACCAGAAAAACTTCGTGGCCAATATCAGCCACGACTTCCGTTCCCCGTTGACTTCGATAAAGGGTTATGCGGAAGCGATGAAGGACGGAACGATTCCTTACGAAATTCAGGGCAAGTACCTGAACATCATTCTGTTCGAGACCGAGCGCCTGTCGAACCTGACGAACGACCTGCTTGACCTGAGTAACTTCGAGAATAAAGGTGTACGCCTGATCTGGGAGCGGTTTGACATCGTTAAGATGCTGAAGCAGTCGTCGGCGACCTTCGAAGGCAAATGCTCGCAGAAGAACATGAAAATCCGTCTCGTATTTCCCGAGAACGAATTATACGCTTATGCGGACAAGGGCAAGATTCAGCAGGTCGTGCATAACCTGATTGATAACGCCATCAAGTTCAGCAAACAGGACAGCGTCGTGACGGTTGTCGTCGCGGAGAAGCGGGACAAGGTTCTCGTTTCCGTAAAAGACACCGGTATCGGCATTCCGAAGGACGCCATCGGAAAGATTTGGGAGCGGTTCTACAAAACCGACCTCTCCCGTGGTAAGGATAAGCGGGGAACGGGTCTCGGGCTTTCCATTACCAAGCAGATTATTGCCGCGCATAATGAAAACATAAAAGTTATCAGTACCGAAGGAGAAGGTACCGAATTCGTCTTCAGTCTGCAGCGAGCGGATAGTTAGGAGCATATATGAGCCAGGAAAAAAACAAAAATAAAGAACCCGAAAAGCAAAACCGGAAGGCGGAAACCGAGGAGAATTACGGTTTCATCAAAGAAGAACGTGTTCCTCTCGGCAAATGGCAAAAGAGACGGAAGTACCTCCGTTCCTTCTTCCTCGTCATCGGTGTCGCCGTTTTGTTCGGCGTGATTGCAAGATGTTCCTACGGGATTTCGGATTACGTCATCCAGCATTTCTTCACGAAGGATGAGCGTGAGACGGTGAATCTCCGCCCGACGCCCACAGTAGCCATGGAACTCGGCGGAAAGGTGCAGCCGATTGTCGATGACAAGGCCTTTGAGAGCTTTGAGAGCATCATCAAGGGCGTACAGACCGCATCGGAGGCATTGGAGCCGTATCTGGTAACCGTTTCGTACGTGAAGGATGTTGTGGATCCCGTCTTCAGCGATATTACGGAAAGCATTACGAATGTCAGCGGCGTAATCATCGGGGACAACGGGACGGCTTATGTCATTTATACGCCGTACTCCCTTGCGGAATCGCTGGATTATGACCACGTACGAGTCACATTTTTCGGGGGAAGAAAAGCCGACGGAGAGGTGTACGCCTCTTCGCAAGAAGCCGATGTCTTCCTGATTTCGGTGAAATACAAAGAGTTTACAGGCCAGGAGAAGGAGACGCTTAAGCCGCTTGCGTTCGGTAAATCCAACGAGCTTTCGCTCGGGTCTGCGGTCATCGCGTTAGGCTATCCGGACGGGCACGGCACTTCCGCCAATATGGGCTTTATCACAAGCCGTGCCAAGAAGGTATATATCTCCGATCTTTCGTTGGAGATTCTTGAAACGAATATTCTCGGCGCACGCGGCGAGAGCGGAATCCTCGTGAATACGAAGGGCGAACTCGTCGGATTCATCACCAACCGGTTCCGTGACGACGGCTGTTGCATCGAAGCGATCAGCTGCGATAAGATCCGCCCGCTTTTAAACTTCCTTGCAAACGATATGAATTATCCGAAGTTCGGGGCGCATTTTCAGGATATCAGCGATGATGTGCTCTCGTCGATGTCGCTTCAGAACGGAATCATTATCGAAAAGGTCGGTGAGGATTCCGTTGCGGCTTCGCAGATGTTCCGGCAGGGCGATATTATTACGCACTTAAGCGGCGCTGCAGTGACATCCGTTGAAGAGTTCTTCAGCATCTATACTAGCTACCACAAGGGCGAAGATATCGAAGTCACCTTCTACCGGAACGGCAAGGAAATGAAAAAGAGTTTTAAAATCAGTTTTTAGAAAGAGGCTTTTATGCGATATATCAATGAATTGCGCGAAGGCGAACAGGTTACGGACGTCTATCTCTGTAAGCAGAGCCAGGTACTGCGCGCCAAGACCGGCAAGAATTACCTCTCGCTTCTTCTGCAGGATAAGACCGGAACGATAGACGGGAAAATGTGGGAGATCGGTCCCGGCGCAGCCAACATCGAGGCGATGGACTACGTGAAGGTGGAGGGCGCGGTCACGACGTACCAGGGCAGCAATCAGCTGAACATCCGCCGGATCCGTAAAGCGGACGAAGGCGAATATGATGTTTCGGACTATATGCCGATGACGGCGTGCGATCCGAAGGCAATGTTTTCGGAGCTTAAGAAGCTGATGGATTCCGTGAAGGAACCGCATCTGCATACGCTGTTACAAAACGTGTTCTCGGACGATGAGATTGTGAAGAAGTTCATGAATCATTCGGCCGCGAAAGGAATCCACCATGCGTTTGTCGGCGGGCTTTTGGAGCATACGCTCGGCGTAGCGAAGATGTGCGTCTGCTTCGCGGACAGCTATCCGATTCTGAACCGTGACCTGCTGGTCACCGCCGGAATCTTTCATGATATCGGAAAGCTCTTTGAAATCTCTGCCTTCCCGGAAAATGATTACACCGACGACGGAAATCTGCTCGGTCACATCTTCCTCGGGGCGGAATATATCGGAAAGAAGATTGAAGAGGTCCCCGGATTCCCGGAGAAGACGGCATCCGAGTTAAGGCACTGCATCCTTGCGCATCACGGCGAGCTGACCTTCGGATCTCCGAAGAAGCCTGCGATTGCCGAGGCGTTCGCGCTCAGCATGGCGGACAATCTCGACGCAAAGATTGAGGCGCTCAAGGAACTCTTCTCGACGCCGGAAGCTCAGGCGGGCGGCTGGCTCGGGTTTCAGAGAATCTTCGACAGCAATGTGCGTCCGACCTCCAAGTAATATCGAATACGAAGTGCCGCCGGTTCGGGCGGCACTTTTCGAAGGAGCAACATGTTCAGTAAGAACCAGATAATCACGCTGACAATCGAAGACATCACCGATACCGGCGAGGGAATCGGCCACGCGGACGGCATTACCGTCTTCGTGAACCGCGCAATTCCCGGCGATGTGTGTTCCGTGCGCATTCTGAAGGCGAAGAAGACCTACGCAATCGGCAAGGTCGAAGAGCTTCTTGAAGCCGCCCTGTCCCGAATCGAACCGGAGTGCCCGCAGGCCGCAAGATGCGGAGGCTGCCAGCTCTCGTATATGTCCTACGAAGAACAGCTTCGGTTAAAGCAGAAGAAGGTACAGGACTGCATCCGGCGAATCGGCGGATTTACGGACTTCAAGGTTTCCCCGATTATCGGAATGGACGAGCCCCGCGCGTACCGGAACAAAGGACAGTTTCCGGTCGGAAGGGGTGCGGACGGAAAGACCGTAATCGGGTTCTACGCAGGGAGGACGCACCGGATTGTACCGACCGACAGCTGCATGATGCTCTGGCCCGGGCACGAAGCGATTCTTACCGTGGTCCGTTCCTGGATGGAGGAAAACGGAGCGGCTCCTTACGAGGAAGAAACCGGGAAGGGACTTGTCCGCCATATCCTGATGCGGAAAGGGTTTGCTACCGGCGAGATTGCGGTCTGCCTGGTGATAAACGGCGAGAAGATTCCCGCGGGCGAGAAGCTTTGGAAAAAGCTCTCGGAAATCCCCGGCATGGTCGGGCTTTCGCTTAACGTAAACCGCGCGAACACCAACGTTATTCTCGGCGACCGGCTTATCCCTCTTTTCGGAAATCCGTGCATCACGGACCGAATCGGTGACGTCTCTTTTGAAATCTCGCCGATGTCGTTTTATCAGGTTAACCCCGTGCAGACGAAGGTACTGTACGATACGGCCTTGGCATTTGCCGGACTGACCGGCAGCGAAACGGTATGGGATCTCTATTGCGGGATTGGGACGATATCGCTCTTTCTTGCGAAGGCAGCGAAGCAGGTGTTCGGAATCGAGATTGTGCCCGAAGCAATCGAAAACGCGAAGAAGAATGCAGCGGCCAATGCGATTACAAACGCCGAATTCTTCGTCGGCGCAGCGGAAGAGGTCTTTCCGAAACTGCTTTCCGAAAGTGACCGTTACCGTGCGGACGTGATTGTCGTCGACCCGCCGCGGAAGGGCTGCGACGGGAGGCTTCTTGAGACGATGCTGTCGATGGCACCGTCCCGCATTGTCTATGTTTCCTGCGACCCGGCCACGCTTGCGAGGGACCTTAAAATCCTGTGCGAGGGCGGCTACCGACTGGTTCACGTCCAGCCGGTCGACCAGTTCCCGGGGAGCGTGCACGTGGAAAACTGCTGTTTACTGGAACGACAATAGAAAAGTATGGGTTTTTCAGGAGGAACTTATGGTTCGATTCAGCGAAATTAAGTACGAGCGCCCGGATATCGAGGCGCTGAAGGCATTGGTTACCGAGGCGACGCGAAAGGTCCGGGAAGCGAAGAGCGCTTCGGAAATCCGTGACGTATATTTTGAAGTGCAGGAAGCGGAAAATGTGACCGATTCCATGTATACGGTTGCGCACATCCGTAACACGATCAATACGGCGGACCCGTTCTATGACGGCGAAATGAAATGGCTCCGCGAAGAACTCGCGAAAACCATTCCGCAGTATAACGCATGGCAGAAGGCGCTTGCGGAATCTCCTTTTCGGAAGGAACTTGAGAAAGAGTTCGGAGCCCAGTTCTTTCGGCTGATTGATGCGGAATTGATGACCAGCGATGAGCGGATTGTCGAAGAAACAATCCGTGAGGGAGAGCTCCGGCAGGCATATCAGAAGACGACGGCGGGCGCGACGACGCAGTTCCGCGGGGAGCAGTGCAATTTCTACGGGCTTTTGAAGCATATGCAGAGCACCGACCGCGCAGAGCGGAGGGAAGCGTTCGAAGCATGGGCGAAGCTGTATGAAGAGATCAGCGGAGAACTTGAGGCACAGTTTGCCGATGCCGTGAAGGTGCGCGATACGAAGGCGAAGAAGATGGGATTTGCCTCTTATACCGATATGGCGTACATCGCAAGGGACCGCTTTGATTACACGAAAGAGGACGCCGCCCGCTTCCGTGAGCAGGTTCGGACGACTATCACGCCGGCCGTAGCGGAAATCCATGAAGCGCAGAGAAAACGCCTCGGCGTTGACAAGCTCCGCTACTACGATGAAGGGCTGAAGTTCCCGGACGGTAACGCGCTTCCGATCGGAACCGCAGCAGAACTAGTGGAGAAAGCGCGGCAGATGTACCGTGCGATGAGCCCGGAGACCGGAGAATTCTTCGATTTCATGAAGGAATACGAGCTGTATGACCTGGAGACGAAGCCGGGCAAGCATATGGGCGGATACATGACGCGGATGCCGCTTTACAAGGCACCGTTCATCTTCAGCAATTTCAACGGAACGGAAGCCGACGTTGATGTATTGACTCATGAGGCGGGGCATGCTTTTCAGGGATATCTTGCGATGCGGTCAATCCCGATCAGCGCGCTCTCCGGATCGACGTCGGAGATTAATGAGGTCCACTCGATGTCGATGGAGCATTTTGCGTATCCGTGGATGGAATCGTTCTTCGGTGAGAATTCGGAGAAATACATCACGGCGCATCTCTTCGGTGCGCTCTGCACGATTCCGTATCTGGTAAGCGTGGACGAATTCCAGCATGAAGTATATGCTAAGCCCGACATGACTCCTATGGAGTGGAGGAAAGCATGGAAGGCGATTGAGAAGAAGTACATGCCGTGGAGAGACTATGACGGCAACGCGTTCTTAGAGAGCGGCGGGTTCTGGATGCAGAAGCTTCATATCTTCCTGTACCCGTTCTACTACATCGAGTACGCGCTTGCACAGATCTGTGCGTTCCAGTATTACGGCCGGATGAAGACCGACCGGAAGGCAGCATGGGAGGATTATCTCAGACTGTGCCGCGCGGGCGGAACCAAGGGTTATCTCGAACTGCTTAAGACCGGTAACCTGCTGAGCCCGTTTGCTGACGGAACGGTTGAGAAGAGCACGTCGCACGTGATTGAGGAAATCCGGGAACGGTATATGAACTAACGGGGGAACGGATATGCGGATTCCAAAGTATGAAAAAAACCTTCGCGAAAAGATCGCATATAATCCAAAGACCCAGTATGCCGTAATCCGCAGTTCCATCTGTACCGGCGAGAAGGTTGCCGGTTTCAAGGACAAAAAGGGTGGGAACTTCACGGAAGTGATGGTAATCCGGACGCCTGCGGACGCAGAACGGTTTAAGAAGATTTTTGACCTTACGGATGTAAAGACGGAATACTGAGTGGAGGCTGCATGAAATACCTTGGTTGTTTGTTCGATCTGGACGGAACACTGACGGATCCGGCCATCGGAATTACGAATTCGGTTATGTACGCGCTTTCGAAATTTGATATTCACGTGAAGGACCGGAGCGAATTGTATCCGTTCATCGGACCTCCGCTTCCGGATTCCTTCCGGAAATACTTTCATTTCACAAAGGAGCAGGCCGCACAGGCGGTCGTTTATTACCGTGAGTATTTCCGCGCGGGCGGAATCTTTGAGAATAAGCTTTATGACGGTATTCCGGAGATGCTTCGCGAACTCCGCGCCATGGGCGTCACCGTTTCGCTTGCGACCTCCAAGCCGTATGAGTTTGCCGTGCAGATTCTGAAGCATTTTGACCTGTATCGGTACTTTGATTATTTCGGTGCGGCGACGATGGACGGCCGGATCAGTAAAAAAGCGGACGTAATTGCCAATCTGCTTTCTAAGCTCGGTGATACGGACCGGACGTCGGTATTGATGGTCGGAGACCGTGACCAGGATATCGACGGCGCTAAGGCAAACGGGCTTCCGAGCATCGGCGTGCTGTGGGGTTACGGGTCCGAAGAAGAATTAACCGGCGCCGGCGCGGACTATCTCGTAAAGAGCCCGGAAGATATCCCGCGGCTGTTAAAAGAAGCGTAGAAAGACATTGTCAGAACAGGAATCGGGAATGGAAGAAGAGAGCAGGATGACAACGGAACAATTCAGCATACTCGGCCAGTGCGGCAGGGATTATGAGGCGGCGGAAAGCGAAGCGTTTCATCAGGACCTGAATCTTCTTCAGGTGATGGATAAGCTTCCCGCCAAATGGGGAAGGCCTGTCCGGAAATACTTTTTGTTTATGCCGGAAACCCCGGAGGAGGAAGTCTTCCGCCGGGCCGTCTATGCGGATGTCAAAAAAGATGCGGTTTACGACGCGCTGATATCCTTTACGAAGAATCTCGGCGGGGCGGAGAGCCTCCGAAAAGAAAAGGAAAAGGTAACCGACCCGCTTCAGAAAGCGGTTTGGAGAATCCGCGAAGAAGATGCATATTGCAGCACATATGAAGCACTTGAACAGGCGCTTTCCGCGGCGGAACCGGCATCTCCCGGAATGCAGGAATTTCTCCGGATTCTTCGGGAGATTCTTAACGGCAGCGAATACCTTAAGATGCGTGAGGAATCAAAGAGCATCCTTCAGGAGATTCGCGGGCTTCGTTTTCTGATCACGTATGACCGGGACCGGATGAGCGTGTCGCTCGGAGAAGTTCAGGGAGCCGGCGCTTATGAAGAATGGATCAGCAAAATAGCGGGTGATGAAAGCGCCCAGCTTCAGAATCCGTTCGTTGCGGACGTTTCGGTTTCGGAACTGGAACGTGCCTGCTTCGATGTTTTAAGAAAGAAAAAACCGGAATTCTTCCGTGCTCTTTCGGAAATCGCTTCCCGCGGCGAGCGGGAAGATACCCCGGTGTTACGTCGTTTTGAGGAAGAGATTCTTTTCTACCTTTCGTTCTGCACGCTGCAGCGGGACATGGAAAAGGCGGGCTTTGTTTTCACAACGCCCGACACGGATGAGAACCGCCGGATGGAAGCGAAAGGCCTGTATGACCTTGCGCTTGCGCTCACGTCCCTTTCGGACGGACGGAAAGTGGTTCCGAACGATTTCCGCTACGACCCGGGCGAGCGGTTCTTCGTTCTGACCGGACCGAACCAGGGCGGCAAGACGACGTTTGCGAGAAGTCTCGGGCAGCTTGTGTATCTTAGTAAAATGGGACTCGATGTGCCCGCGGAATCGGCGAACGTGCCGTTCTTCCCGGGGCTGCAGTCACATTTTTCGGTAGAAGAAAGCGTGCAGTCGGGGCGCGGCAAACTGATGGAGGAGCTGACGCGTCTTGCACCGATGATGAAAGACCGGAAGAGCGGAACCTTCGTTGTCATCAACGAACTTTTCACGACGGCGGCGAACTTCGACGCACAGATTATGGGAAAGCGCGTGCTTAAGCATTTCATCGGCCTTTCGTGCATGGGGATTTACGTCACGCATATCAAGGAACTGGCTGACGAACAGAACGGCATCGTGAGTCTTCGGGCAACACTTGACAAGAAGGGCGTTCCGACCTACAAAGTCGAGCGGGGAGAGGCGGAAGATTCCGCCTGCGCGGCCAATCAGGTGAATAAATACCGGCTGACATACGAGCAGCTGAAGGAGCGCTTATGAAGGTTTGCCTGTTGTATGAAGACCGGGAACGGCTCAGAGAAGACGTATATTATGACACCGCGAGCATCATTCGGGACCTCGGACTCCGGACGCTTTTCCTGGCGGCCGCCAAGGAAGTGATTTACGAGAACGGGGCAGTGAAAAAGATTGAGAAAGAAGACCCGTATATCGTCGACGTGATGCGGAAGATCATGATGAGCCCGCTCGGCACGGCTGAAGAAATCGAATACCGGCAGGAGATTGTCGCGGACAGTCTGAACGCGCCGGATCTGATGCGGAATCTGTATGAGCTGAGCACACGTGTGATCCTTCGCTGGAACGAACTCGGAAGAGGCACCAAAGGAAGGATTCAGCAGAGCAACCCCGTCACGAAACTGATTTCGGACATCCGCGTCCTGCATCTGCTGTGCGACTCCTTAGCGGACATACGGAAAATGTTATCGCAGGAAGAGAAGCTTGCCTCGAAGGGCCTTCATTCTTTTACGGACGAGCTGGACCGGGTATTCTCAAAGGAGCGCGAGGAGGAAATCCGAAAGGTTCTCGATGACATATCCTTCTATACGGACGGGCTGGATCAGAAGGATGAGGGACGCGACCAGGTAATCCGCCCCAGAATTGTGCTTGAATGCGGGCTTGAAGACGGCCTCAAGTTCAGTTCCCTGAAGGTGCAGGAGGTGGCATCCCGCAGCACGAAATTCTACCGCCGGGGCAGCACGCGGGATAAGATCCAGAAGTTTATAGAAAGCCGCGTGCCGGATTCGTTCCCGACGACGGAAGACGCCCGGATTCAGGAACAGACGCTTCAGCTCGAATACGGCGTGGTCAGTTATCTGATTAAGAAACTGAAGGGCTTCACCGACGAGTTCCAGACATTCTTCGACCAGCTGAAATTCCAGTCGGCGTTCTATCTCGGAGCGGTGCAGCTTCGGGAGCATATGGGACGGTACGGGTTGACGTATTGCTTCCCGAAGGTGTGCGACCGGAGGGACCTCTGCTTCACGGATCTGAAAGAGGTCGTGATGGCCATTGAGCAGCGCGTTCGGGTTGTCGGCAATACCTGTTCCATGAAGCAGAAGGACCTGCTGATTGTGACCGGGGCCAACCAGGGAGGCAAATCGACCTTCCTTCGAAGCATCGGAATCGCGCAGGTGATGATGCAGTGCGGGCTTCCGGTTACGGCGCATTCGTTTCAAAGCGGCATCTTCCCGCGGATATTCGTGCATTTTACGAGGCGTGAGGACAGCGCGATGAACAGCGGAAGGCTTAGTGAGGAACTGAGCCGCATGAATGGGATTGTCGAGCATATCGGGGATGGTTCGCTTGTATTTCTGAACGAATCGTTTGCAACCACGACCGAGAAGGAAGGCGCGCTGATAGCTTATGACATCGTCCGCGCGCTGAATGAGGCGGGCGTCCGGATATTGACCGTCACGCATCTGCTTTCATTTGCAAAACGCGTCTATGAAGAGACGAAGGACAAGCCGGAAGCAGGCGTGGAATTCCTTTCCGCGGAACGGAGAGAGGACGGGACGCGCACCTATCATATGATCGAGAGCGAGCCGGAGCTTACCAGCTTCGGACTGGATATCTATGATAAAGTTGTCGGAAACAAAGAGGGTTGAGGGCAGATGCTCCTGACCGGGTGGAAGAAACCGACGCCGCACTGACCGGTGCGGAATAAAGTACCGGACGGTTCGTCCGGCAGAAGGGATTGTTATGGTTATTATCATTACGGGAGCTTCGCATACGGGGAAGACGGTGCTTTCCCAGAGAATGCTTGAGCGGTATCATTTTCCGTATCTGTCCGTGGACCATCTGAAGATGGGGCTGATCCGGAGCGGGAACACGGTGCTTACGCCGGAGGACGATGACGAGCTTACAGAATACCTGTGGCCGATTGTACGTGAGATGATCAAAACGGCAATTGAGAACTGCCAGGACCTGATTGTGGAAGGCTGCTATGTGCCGTTTGACTGGAGGAAGGATTTCGACGGGGATTACATTCCGCATATCCGCTTTATCTGTCTTGCAATGACCGATGCGTACATTGACGAACATTTCGAGAGCGTCCTTCGCCACGGATCGGATGTTGAAAACCGGGGGGATGATTCGTATTGCACGGCCGGGTGGCTGAAAGAAGAAAACCGGAAGTATGCCGAGGGGTTCCCGGCAGCGGGAGAGCCGGTCACCGTAATCGACGGAGACTATGAGAAGGTAATTGAGAAACTTTTGGAGGAAACGGAACTATGGACAAAGTGAAATGGGGCATTCTCGGGACGGCGAACATCGCGAGATGGGCGACAATCCCCGGCATGAAGAAAGCGAATAACTGCGAGCTGACGGCAATCGCGGGAAGAAGAATCGAAAAGGCTAAGAACTTTTCGGAGCAGTACGGAATCGAAAAGGCGTACGGCTGTTACGAAGAACTGCTCGCCGACCGGGATATTCAGGCGGTATACATTCCGCTCCCGAATCATCTTCATAAGGAGTGGGTGACGGCGGCGCTGAAGGCCGGGAAGCACGTGCTTTGTGAAAAGCCTCTTGCGTTAAATGTGACGGAAGCGGAGGAAATGTACCGGACAGCCGAAGAGAACGGCGTCTTTTTGATGGAAGCGTACGCATACCTGCACAGCCCGTATGCGGAAAGCTTAAAGAAGGATGTCACGAGCGGAATCATCGGCGAAGTGGATTATATCGATACGGCGTTCGTTACGCAGGGATACAGGGAAGACTTCCGGCTGTATAAAGAATTCGGCGGAGGCGCGATGTATGATCTCGGCTGTTACTGCACGACGATGATTCTGTCGCTGATTGATTCCGAGCCCGATATGGTAAAGGCGGTTGCGGAATTCTCCGAGCGGGAAGTGGATTATATGACGACGGCAATACTTCGCTTTACGAACGGGGCAAGAGCGGCATTTCAGGTCGGAATGGTGCTCGGGACGAATACGAATTCCCGCCATGACCGGCTGTATATTCACGGAAGCCGGGGTTCCATCCGGTCGGACGTGGAGTACAATCAGGAAGGCACGGTGCGGTACCGCGTCTATACGCCGGACGGCATGCAGGAACGGGAGGTTTTCGTTCCGCAGAACTATGCGCTTGAGATTGAGCAGCTGGGACGCTGCATCTTAGGGGGAGAAAAACCGCATGTCACGCCGGAATTCTCTTTGAAAAATGCAAGACTGATGGACCGGGTACTCCGGGAGATCGGATTCTGCCGGGAATCGGAAGGAAAGAACCATGGAACAGCTTGAGGTGCTCCGGGCGGAGCAGGAATGGCAGCGCGCGGGCGCGTACTCGGTGCGGATACAGGGAATGAACCGGCAGCACGGAATCTCTTTACGTGAGGAATTCGACGAGCATGACTGCGACGGGACGCGCTATATCGTTATCTTGGATCAGGGCTACCCGGTTGCGACCTGCCGTTTCTATGAAAAGGACGCCGAAACGGTAATGCTCGGAAGAGTTGTCGTTCTGCCCGAATACCGCGGCAGGAAAATCGGCGCGATGATGCTTATTGAAGCGGAGCGGTGGATGAAAGAGTGCGGATATACCGCGGTTGAGGTTGACAGCCGTGTTGTCGCGACCGGATTCTACGAAAAACTCGGATACCGGATGATTGACGGGACCGTTATTCAAAGCGGTCCTTTCGAATGTATCAAGATGCGAAAAGAACTGTTGATTTCCTGAGGAAAATCTGATAGAATGATGCCCTTATTACATTTTTCGGAGGTGATTCTATGGGAAGAGACATGACGGTACCGTGCGATGAAGGACTGATCAATATCCGCGTCGGTGCAATTATCCTGAAGGACGGCAGGTTTCTGATGGCAGGCAATGACCGGGATGACTATCTGTACTCGGTCGGCGGCAGGATTCAGTACGGCGAGACCTCGGAAGAAGCGGTCGTCCGCGAAGTGGAAGAGGAAACCGGCGTTAAGATGGAAGTGGACCGGCTCGGGTTTGTGTCGGAGGTGTATTTCTTCGGCAATCCGCACACGGATCACAGGAGGACCGTTTACGAGATCGGTTTTTACTATTACATGAA
>JAGAES010000073.1 GCA_017613055.1 Lachnospiraceae bacterium
GGGGAGGCCGCCCGGAATACGAAAGTGAGGATGCAAATGAAACCTACGGTAGTAAAGATTGATAACCTGGTAAAGCGTTACGGCGAGCTGGTGGCGTTAGACCATTTTTCGCTTGAGATTAAAGAGGGAGAAATCTTCGGACTGCTCGGACCGAACGGCTCCGGCAAGACGACGACGATCAACTGCCTGCTGTCGCTGCTTGCGTTCGACAAGGGAGAGATTGAGGTGTTCGGCCGTGAGATGAAGCCGACCAGCTACGACATTAAAAGAGAAATCGGCGTTATCATGCAGAATGTCGCCGTCATCGATGAGCTGACGGTAAGAGAGAACATCGATTACTTCTGCGGGCTTTATATTACAGACAAGGCAAAGCGGAAGGAAAACGTCGACTGGGCGATTAAGTTCGTCGGGCTTGAGGATTTCGTGAACTTCCGCCCGAAGAAACTGTCCGGCGGTCTTTTAAGACGACTGAACATCGCCTGCGGAATTGCGCACAAACCGAAGCTGATTATCCTCGACGAGCCGACGGTCGCGGTTGACCCGCAGAGCCGGAACCGGATTCTTGAGGGCATTCAGGAACTGAACCGGAACGGTGCGACGATTATCTACACCTCGCATTACATGGAAGAGGTCGAGCAGATCTGCACGCGCATCGCAATCATGGACAAGGGACATAAGATTGCGGAAGGCACGAAGGACGAGCTCAAACGGATGATCAAAAACACCGAGACGATTTCGATTGAGATTTTAGACCTTCCCGATGAAGTGAAGGAGAAGATTTCGGAGCAGCCGCACGTGTACGAGACCGAATACGACGGAACGAAATTGACGATCCGCTGCTCGGGCGGGCAGCACAACTTAACCCGGATCCTCGGCGTGCTGCAGGAAGCCGGCCTCGGATTCGGCCGGGTATATTCGGAACTTCCGACTTTGAATGACGTTTTCCTGGAGATTACCGGAACGGCACTCAGAGATTCGAAGGAATAAGGAGCGAGTCATGTTTTTACATAACCTGAAATACGAACTGAAAATGGTACTCAGACAAAAGGAATTCATCATGTGGCTGATGCTTTTCCCGATTGTCCTCGGAACGCTTTTTAAGGTTGCCTTCGGTTCCATCTACAACAGTGAAACGTTTACGTCCATCCCGGTTGCGGTAATAAAAACCGCGGAGAACCGGATGTCCGACGAGATGTTCGATTCCCTTACGAAGGGTGATGACGCGATGCTTAAAGTCACATTTACCGAAGAAAGCGAAGCGCAGGAGCTGCTCTTTTCGGGCAAGGTGAAGGGCATCATCGTTGCCGGGGAAACCGTCACGTTACAGGTTTCCGGAAAGGGAATCGAGCAGACAATCTTACAGGAAGTCATATCCCGTGTGAACCTGTACCGGACCGTAATCGAGGACGCCCTTAAGACGGGACCGGATGAAGCGCTTGCGGCGGTCAACGCGCTTCGCGAAGAAGTGAATGCGTGCCGCGAAGTATCGCCTTCCGCGGACAACCCGGATGTCTATGTGCAGTACTTCTACAACCTGATTGCGATGGTCGCCATATGCGGCTCCCTTACGGGACTTCACGTTGCGACGAACGCACAGGCGAACCAGTCGGAAATCGGAGCGAAGAAGAGCTGCTCCGGAACCCCGAAGTCGATTCACCTTTCGGCTGCGCTTCTCGGAAGCTGCCTCGCACAGTCCGTGTGCATGCTTTTATGCGTGACGTTTCTTCGGTTTGTGCTCCGCGTCAACTTCGGCGGAAGCCTTCTTCTGGTGTACGCCTCGGCCGTATTGAGCGGCTGCCTCGGCGTCGCCTTCGGGTTCTTCGGCGGCTCGATCGGACGGCTTAAGTATGAGGTGAAGGCAGCAATCCTTCTTTCGTTCTCCATGGTGCTCTGCTTTCTGAGCGGCCTTATGATGGGCAACATGAAAGGAATTCTCGCGGAGAAGGCTCCCATCGTAAACCGGCTCAATCCGGTCGCAATCGTGTCCGATACCTTCTACTGCCTGAACATGTACGGCGATTACCGGCGATTCTTTACGAAGGTTGTCGCAATGCTTTGCTACATCGTGGCATTTACCGTGTTCGGCGTGCTTTTCTCAAGGAGGAAGAAATATGCAAGTCTATAATGCGTTTTTGAAAATCGTAAAGAGCAAATTCGGCTCGGCCATCATCTACATCGTGCTGTTCTTCCTCGTCGGAATGCTCATGACCCGGAGCGAAGCGAAGGAGAGCGTCTGGGAGAAAACGCAGATGAAGATCTCGATTGAGGACCTCGACGACACGCCTTTAAGCCGCGCGCTCACGGAGTATCTTTCCGCGGGAAATGTGATTATCCCCGCTTTTGCGTCCGAGGATGACCTGACGGATGCCTTGTACTACACGACCGTGGATTACGGCATCACGATTCCGTCGGGGTTTGCAAGCCGCCTTTATGCGGGCGAAACCGGCAGTCTCGTAACGACGCGCCATATCCATGAGAGCTACTCGGCAGCCAATATCGAAATGATGATCAACAAATATGTGAGCACCGTGCATGCCTATCAGGCAATCGGAGAGAGTGCGGAAGAAGCCGCACAGCATGCCCTGAGAGCGCTTTCCTCCGAAACTTCGGTGACGATGCTTCAAAAGGAAGCGAAAGCGAAAAATGCGAACGAGCCGCTGCTGAGCTTCTTCCGGTACATGCCTTACATCCTTTTGTGCGTAATCTTAAACACGCTTTGCCCGGCACTGATTGTCATGAGCAAAAAGGATATCCGCTTCCGTACGGACTGCTCGGGAATCCGTCCGAGTTCGTATACGCTTCAGCTTTTCGCAGCAAGCGCGCTCTATGTCGCGGGAATCTGGCTTTCCTTCGTGGTTGTCGGCGGAATTCTGAACGGCGTCATGTACACGGGACGGCTGTGGCTTGTCGTATTGAACAGCTTTTTGTTCGCCCTTTTCACA
>JAGAES010000074.1 GCA_017613055.1 Lachnospiraceae bacterium
CAATCGGTAAGAGCCGTGACAACCGCTACGGCGGCGGAAACGACGAGCGCGAGCAGACCTAGAACCAGCTGCTTGCCGAGATGGACGGTTTCGACACCTCGAAGGGTATCGTCATTCTTGCGGCAACCAACCGTCCGGAAGTGCTTGATAAAGCATTGTTGCGACCCGGCCGTTTTGACCGCCGGATTATCGTTGATAAGCCCGACCTGAAGGGCCGTCTCGCGGTCCTTAAGGTGCATGCGAAGAACGTTTTGATGCATGATTCCGTAAATCTTGAAGAAATCGCGCTCGCGACAAGCGGCGCGGTCGGTTCCGATCTTGCGAACATCATCAACGAGGCCGCCATCCTTGCAGTCAAGGAAGGCCGGACCGTAGTGAAGCAGTCCGATCTGATGGAGTCGGTGGAAGTTGTCTTCGCCGGCAAGGAGAAGAAGGACCGGATTCTCGGACCGGAAGAGAAGAAGATCGTCGCGTTCCACGAGGTCGGACACGCTTTGGTTGCATGCCTTGAGAAGAACGCGGAGCCGGTACAGAAGATTACGATTGTGCCCCGTACCATGGGCGCGCTCGGCTATACGATGCAGGTGCCCGAGGAGGAGAAATACCTGAACTCGAAAGAGGATATCCTGACGATGATCCGCACGTTCTGCGGCGGACGCGCGGCGGAGGAAATCACATTTGGCTCCATTACGACCGGCGCGAGCAACGACATTGAGCGTGCGACCCGTCTTGCCCGCCAGATGATTACGCTCTACGGCATGTCCGACGAATTCGGGCTTGTGGCGCTTGAGACGATTGAGAGCCAGTACCTCGACGGCCGTTCGGTTCTGAACTGCAGCGACGAAACCGCCGCCAAAGTGGACGAGGCGGTCCGCAGGGTCATGAAGGACTGCTACGAGCAGGCGAAAGCGATGCTTTCGGAGAACCGCAGGATTCTTGAGCGTGCAGCGCAGTTTTTGATTGAGAAGGAAACGATTACCGGCAAGCAGTTTATGGAGATCTTCCGCGAGGTGAAGGAGGGACCCGTTACGGAGCCTTCCGAAGAGAAGCAAGAAGATGCCCCGGCAGAATTGACTACTTCCGCGGAGGCTGTTCCGGAAGGATAAACGGTGAGAGAATTTGATCTGAAAAAAGAACTGAAGCAGCTTCCGAACCGTCCGGGCGTGTATCTGATGCACGACGCGAACGATGAGATTATCTATGTCGGAAAAGCCAAAATTCTTAAGAACCGGGTGAAGCAGTACTTTCAGACCGGCGTCCGAAGGTCCTCGAAAATTGAGCTGATGGTTGCGCGGATTGCGTGGTTTGAATATATCGTCGTCGACTCCGAACTCGAGGCGCTTGTCCTTGAGAACAACCTGATCAAGGAGCACGCCCCGAAATACAATACAATGTTAAAGGACGGCAAGACCTACCCGTACATCAAGGTGACGGTCGGGGAGGATTATCCGCGGGTTTTGCTGACCAGGGAACAGAAGAAGGATAAGGCAAGATACTTCGGCCCTTATGCGCTTTCCGGATCCATCAACGAGATGATCGAACTGATTCGGAAACTGTTCCGCATCCGTACCTGCAACCGCAACCTGCCGAAGGATATCGGAAAGGAGCGGCCGTGTCTTTACTACCAGATCGGGCAATGCGACGCGCCGTGCGCGGACCACATCAGCAAAGAGGACTACCGCGCGTCGGTGGAGCGTGTCATCCGGTTTCTGTCCCGCGATTACGATGACGTGCTTAAGATGTTGAAGAATAAGATGCTTGCCGCGAGCGGGAAGCTTGAGTTCGAGAAGGCGGCGGAATACCGTGACCTGATGGCCCGCGTGGAAGCGCTTCATCAGGAACAGAAGGCGGACGATTCGGTAACCGAGGAACGCGATATCATCGCGTCCGCGTCGGAGGGAAACCAGACCGTCATTGCGGTTTTCTTTGAGCGGAACGGACGTCTTGTGGGACGCGAGCACCATTATCTTGAGCAGGCCGAGCAGCAGGAGCCGGCGGCCTATCTCGGCGAATTTTTAAAGCAGTTTTACGACGGAATGCCCTACATCCCGAAAGAGATATCGATGGAGACCGAGCCCGAGGACCGCGAGCTGATTGAAGAGTGGCTCACGAAGAAACGCGGACGCGCGGTGCACATCCGTATCCCGAAGATCGGCGGCAAGGAGCATCTGGTCGCGCTCGCAAGGCAGAACGCGCAGATGGTCTTAAAGCAGGACCTCGAGAAGATTGCCAAGGAGGAGAAGCGGACCAAAGGAGCCGCGGCGGAGATTGCCGCGCTGCTTTCGTTAACCGATGTCCATCGGATGGAATCGTACGATATCAGTAACATCAGCGGTTTCTTAAGCGTCGGTTCGATGGTCGTCTTTCAGGACGGCGCTCCCCGTAAGAGCGAATACCGGAAGTTCCGGATTAAAAGCGTTGAGGGACCGAACGATTACGCTTCGATGGAAGAGATGCTGACGAGACGTTTCCGCCACGGAATGGAAGAGCGGGAGCAGCAGAAGGAAAGCAGCTTCACAAGGTATCCGGATCTGATTCTGATGGACGGCGGCAAAGGCCAGGTGCACGTCGCGGAAGAGGTGCTTAAAAACCTCGGGCTTTCGATTCCGGTTGCCGGCATGGTCAAGGATGACAACCACCGCACCAGAGGGCTTTACTTTCGTGACGAAGAGCTTCCGATCAACACGCACGGCGAAGGCTTTGCGCTTCTTACGCGCATCCAGGATGAAACGCACCGCTTCGCGATTGAGTACCATAAAGGACTCCGCTCGAAGCAGCAGATCCGTTCCGGGCTGCTTGATATCCCGGGCATCGGCCCGACCAGACAGCGCACGCTGATGCGGTACTTCGACAGCATGGAGAGCCTTCGGAACGCGAAAGCCGAGGAACTTTCGAAGCTGCCCGGCATGAACCGGAAAGCGGCAGAGGAAATCGTCGCATTTTTCGCAAAGAAAGAATAGGAAATACTAGGAAAAGAGGCATATATATGTACACAGTGGAATTGACGAAAATGGCAGAGAAAATGCATCTCACGAATCTGACCCCGGAGATTGACATCACGGGGCGGGTGATTTCAACGCCGGAGATTAACCGTCCCGCACTTCAGCTGGCAGGGTTCTTCAGCGATTTCGACCCGAACCGCGTGCAGCTGATCGGAAACGTTGAGTATGCTTACATGTACCATAACGAGATGAATTCCGAGCAGCGCCATGTGTGCTTTTCAAGACTCATGGGATACGGCGTTCCGTGCATTATCTTCTGCCGGAGCCTTCCGGTCAGTGACGGAATGAAGAAACTCGCGATTGAGAAAGGCGTTCCGGTATTCGGCTGCGCGATGGAGACAACCGCCCTCGTGGCGGAGCTGGTACGCTGGCTGCAGGTGGAACTGGCGCCCCGCATCTCGATTCACGGTGTTCTCGTAGACGTCTTCGGCGAAGGCGTTCTGATCACCGGCGAGAGCGGAATCGGTAAGAGCGAAGCGGCACTTGAACTGATTAAGAGAGGCCACCGTCTTGTTTCGGATGACGTCGTCGAGATCAAGAAGGTCAGCGACGATACGCTGGTCGGCTCGGCACCGGACGTAACCCGTCACCTGATTGAGCTCCGCGGTATCGGCATCATCGACGTCAAGACGCTGTACGGCGTGCAGAGCGTTAAGGAAACCCAGTCCATCAACCTTGTGATCCGTCTCGAGGAATGGGACAAGGAGAAGGATTACGACCGTTTCGGTCTTGAGGACAACTACACCGAGTTTCTCGGAAACCGTGTTGTCTGCAACGACATCCCGATCCGTCCGGGCCGGAACCTCGCGATTATCTGCGAAGCGGCAGCCATCAACTACCGTCAGAAGAAGATGGGCTACAACGCGGCCAAGGAACTCCATAACCGCGTTATGAACAACCTGCGGAAAGGACAGCAGCAATGAAATACATATTCGGAATCGACATCGGCGGAACGACCGTGAAATGCGGCCTCTTCGAAGAGGGCGGAAAGCTCCTCGACAAATGGGAAATCCCGACGGACCGCGCTGACAAAGGCGCGAACATCCTAAGTGACGTCGCGAAGACGATTCTTTCGAAGGCGGAAGAAAAGAAGATTCAAAAAGAAGATATCCTCGGCATCGGCATGGGCGTTCCCGGGCCGGTTCTTGCGGACGGTACGGTGTACCGCTGCCCGAACCTCGGCTGGGGTATCGTTAAGGTGAAAGACCGGATGGAAGCGATGACCGGATGTCCGGTATATACGGGTAACGACGCGAACGTGGCCGCGCTCGGCGAGGCTTATTTCGGCGGCGGACGCGGTTTTGACAGCATTCTGATGGTTACGCTCGGCACCGGCGTCGGCGGCGGGCTTATCCTTGGCGGAAAGATTGTATGCGGTTCTAACGGTGCAGCGGCCGAAATCGGACACATCATCGTGGAGCCCGAGGAAACCGACATCTGCGGATGCGGCGGGCACGGACACCTCGAGCAGTACGCTTCGGCGACCGGAATCGTACGGATGGCGAAGAAACTGCTTCTTGACGAGACCGTCGATTCGGCGCTCCGGATGCATATGCCGCTTACCGCAAAGGACATCTTCGACGAAGCGAAGAACGGCGATGCGGCGGCGCTTTTGCTTACCGACAAGCTCGGGAAGTACCTCGCGCTTGCGCTCACGCATGTGGCAGCAGTCGCGGATCCGCAGGCATTTGTCATCGGAGGCGGCGTAAGCCGTGCCGGCGGAATCCTTTTGAATGCGATTGAAAGACATTATAACGACAATATTCTGAAAGCCCTTCAGGGCAAGAAGTTCCTCCTTGCCGAGCTCGGAAACGACGCCGGAATCTACGGTGCTGCGAGCATGGTGAAGGCGGACTGAACGGAGACGGATTTGGACTGGAAGGAAATCATCAAAACCTATTACCGGCCGGAGCAGGTGCTGTTCGATGAGCCGATGAGCCGTCACACGACGTTCCGGATCGGCGGACCGGCCGAATGCTACGTCGTACCGGACAGCATTGAGCAGATTCAAAAGACGCTGTCCCTTGCAAAGGAAGCGGGCGTTCCCTGCCATATCATCGGAAACGGCAGCAACCTTCTCGTTTCGGACGACGGCGTTTTGGGCATTGTAATCCGCATGGAGGAAAATGTGATCGAGAAGGTCGGCGGGACCGACGACGGCCGTGACTGCATCCGCGTTTCGGCGGGCACTTTGTTCTCGTCCTTTGCAAAACAGATGTGCCGCGAGGGCTATGCGGGAATCGAATTCGCGACCGGAATACCCGGAAGCGTCGGCGGCGCGGTCGTGATGAACGCGGGCGCCTACGGCGGCGAGGTGAAGGACGTTCTCAGTTCCGTTTCGGTGCTCACGAAAGACGGAGAGGTGCTTTCCGTCGGCGCGGAGCTTTTGGACCTTTCCTACCGGCACAGCAACATAGACGAGAACGGCTATGTAGTTCTTTCGGCGGAATTTGCCTTAAGAAAGAGCGAAGACCCCGAAGCGGTTTCGGAGAAAGTCGCGGAGCTTTCGGAGAAACGGAAAGAGAAGCAGCCGCTTGAATACCCGAGCGCGGGAAGCACGTTCAAACGCCCGCAGGGCGAAGGGCTGTTCGCGGGCAAGCTGATTGACGACTGCGGGCTGCGCGGTTACCGCGTCGGAGACGCGCAGGTGTCCGAGAAGCATTGCGGTTTTGTGATTAACCGGGGAAATGCGACGGCGGAAGACGTGATGCAGCTGATTTCCGCGGTTCAGCGGACGGTTATGGAAAAATTCGGAATCATGCTGGAACCGGAGGTCCGTTTCCTCGGGTTTTGAGAAAGGGACGGTATGTCATTTTCCGCGGAAGTGAAAAAAGAACTGATCGGAAAGCTCCCTTCGGCGGCGCACTGCCGGAAGGCGGAGCTTTGTGGTTATTTTGCCTATAAAGGACGGATGCTTTCCGACGGGAGTTTGGAATATGTTACCGAAAATCCGGCGATTGCGAAAAAGGTCTTTACATTTTTGAAAAAGTCATTTAATATGGGATTTGTTGCAGTGACAAGGAAGGCGGAAGGACAGTCGCGGACCGAACATGCCATCCGCGTGCCGGACCCGGACGAGACCGCAGAGCTTCTTTCGGAGCTCGGCCTCGGCACAAGCCTTGTACGGGAAGGCGGGCTGACGCTTCTTTCGGAAGCGGTGCTTTCGCAGAGCTGCTGCAAGCGGAGTTTTCTCCGCGCCGCTTTTTGCATGGCCGGAACGATGAACGACCCGACGAAATCGTATCATTTTGAGATTGCGGTTCCCGAGGATTCGCTCGCCCGCATGCTTGCTTCCCAGATGGAAGCGTTCGGCTGCGCGCCGAAGACGACGGAACGCCGCGGCAATTCCTGCCTGTACTTAAAGGACGGCAACAGCATATCCGATATGCTGAATATTATGGAGGCACACGGATCGCTTCTTCAATACGAGAACGAGCGCTCCATGCGGGACCTCAGGGGACATGTGAACCGCAAGGTGAACATCGAGGTGTCCAACCTCCGGAAGGCTGCCAAGGCGGCCGAGAAACAGATTCGTGACATTGAATATCTCCGTGACACGGTAGGTTTTGGGAGCCTGCCGCAGGAGTTACAGGATATGGCAAGACTCCGGATTGCACATCCGGAAGCGTCACTTGGGGAATTGGGTGAGATGCTGACACCCCCGCTTGGAAGGTCGGGAGTCAATCACCGTTTGCAGAAACTGTGTAATCTTGCGGAACAAAGGAGGAGCATTATATGATTTCAAAGAACATGACGATCAGCATCCCGAGCGGATTGGAGGCGAGACCGGTTGCGCTTCTCGTGCAGGTTGCGAGCCGCTATGATTCCAGCATCTATGTGGAGTGTGAGAACAAGAAAGTCAACGCGAAGAGCATCATGGGCATGATGAGCCTGGCGATTCCCGCGGGAACGGCGATTACCGTATCGGTGGACGGCCCCGATGAGGAAGCGGCGATGAAGGGAATCGAGGATTTCCTTACCGGCCGGTAGGAGATGAAGTGTTCTACATTAGTAGAATATACAGTTTTAACGACAAATGTGAAAACAAACGCTGCGGGTTCCGGCCTGCGGCGTTTTCTTTTTTTCACCGAAAAAACCGCTTTTTTATTGGATGAAAATATGATATAATAAATTGAATATCTATGTAGTTGCGGCAGAATTACGCGGAACAGGAGGTCGTCTATGGCATTTACCCATCTGCATGTGCATACGGAATACAGTCTTTTGGACGGCTCCGGAAAGATTAAGGAGATGGTCGCAAGAGCAAAGGAACTCGGCATGACGAGCCTCGCAATTACCGACCACGGCGTCATGTACGGCGCCATCAACTTCTACAAAGCCTGCCGCGACGCGGGAATCCGACCGATTATCGGATGCGAGGTTTATGTGGCGCCGGGCTCCCGGTTTGAGCGCGAGGGTTCGATTACCGACAAGCGGTATTACCACCTTGTGCTTCTTGCCGAGAACGACCTCGGATACCGCAACCTGATGAAGATTGTTTCGAAGGGCTTCACCGAAGGCTATTACTATCGGCCGCGCGTGGACCGCGAGCTGCTGAAGCAGTACCACGAAGGACTGATTGCGCTCTCGGCGTGCCTTGCGGGCGAGGTGGCGACGGCGCTCCGGATCGGCCTTTATGATGAGGCGAAAGACCGTGCGCTTTCGCTTCAGGACATATTCGGCAAGGGCAACTTCTTTCTTGAACTGCAGGATCATGGCATTCCGGACCAGAAGGCGGTCAACCAGGGGATTTTAAAACTTCATAAAGAGACCGGCATTCCGATGGTCGCGACCAACGATGTGCACTACATCCATGCGGACGACGCATCGGCGCACGACGTGCTCCTATGCATCCAGACGCAGGCGAAGGTCAGTGACGAGAACCGCATGCGCTACGACGGCGGCCAGTATTACCTGAAGTCCGAAGAGGAGATGCGGACGCTCTTTCCGTATGCGGAGGAGGCGCTTGACAACACCGCGAAGATTGCCGAACGATGCAACGTCGAGATTGAATTCGGAAAGTACAAGCTGCCGCGGTTTGATGTACCCGAAGGCTACACCGCATTTGAATATCTGAAAAAGCTTTGTGAGGAAGGCATCAAAGTCCGTTACCCGGACAACTGGCAGGAGCATACGGACAGGCTTTCGTATGAGCTCGGCGTTATCCGCGACATGGGATTTGTCGATTACTTCCTGATTGTGTGGGATTTTATCCGTTACGCGAAGGACAATGACATTCCGGTAGGTCCCGGGCGAGGCAGCGGCGCAGGCAGCATTGTTGCGTATTCGCTCCGCATCACCGACATCGACCCGATAAGGTACAACCTGATTTTCGAACGGTTCCTGAATCCGGAACGTGTCACGATGCCCGATATCGATATTGACTTCTGCTATGAAAGACGGCAGGAAGTCATTGACTATGTAAACCGCAAGTACGGTCACGAGCAGGTCGTACAAATTGTGACGTTCGGAACGATGGGCGCGAAGAGCGTCATTCGTGACGTGGCGCGCGCCATGGATATGCCGTATGCCCGCGCGGACGCGGTCGCAAAGATGATTCCGAACGACCTCGACATGACGATTGACAAGGCACTCTCGATTAACCGTGAGATGGCCGACCTCGTCTCAAGCGACCCGGAGATCGAAGAACTCGTCAACATTTCAAGAAGGCTCGAAGGACTTCCGCGCCATACGTCGATGCATGCGGCGGGCGTCGTTATCTCGAACGCTCCGGTCGACGAATACGTGCCGCTTTCGTGTAACGCGGACGGCGTCGTAACGACGCAGTACACAATGACGACCATCGAGGAACTCGGTCTTTTGAAGATGGATTTCCTCGGCCTTCGTACACTTACCGTGATTAAGAACGCCGAGGATCTGGTGCGCCGCAGAAAACCGGACTTTAAAATGGCGGACATCCCTTACGACGACCCCGGCGTATACGAGCTGATCAGTTCCGGCAAGACCGACGGCATCTTCCAGCTTGAGAGCGGCGGCATGAAGAGTTTCATGAAGGAACTGAAGCCGAAGAATCTCGAGGAAGTCATCGCGGGCATCAGCCTGTACCGGCCCGGTCCGATGGACTTCATTCCGCAATACATTGCCGGCAAGGAGAATCCCGAGAGTGCAGTTTACGACTGCCCTCAGCTCGAGCCGATTCTGAAGCCGACATACGGCTGTATCGTTTACCAGGAGCAGGTCATGCAGATTGTTCGGGACCTCGCGGGGTACAGCATGGGACGATCCGACCTGGTGCGCCGCGCCATGAGTAAGAAGAAAGCCGAAGTCATGGCGAAGGAACGTATCTACTTCATCGAAGGCAATGAGGAAGCAGGCGTTCCCGGCTGTAAGGCGAACGGCATTCCGGAGGCGGTCGCCAACCGCATCTTCGACCGGATGACCGATTTTGCAAAGTACGCGTTCAACAAATCGCACGCGGCCTGCTACGCGGTCGTTTCATACCAGACCGCATACCTGAAGAAGTATTACCCGGTGGAATTCATGGCGGCATTGATGACATCGGTACTGCACGATTCCGGCAAGCTGGCCGGTTATATCTTAAACCTGAAACCGCTCGGCGTTTCGATGCTTCCGCCGGACATTAACCGCGGCGAGAGCGAGTTCGGCGTAACCGAAACCGGAGACGGAAAGTTTGCGATTCTTTACGCGCTATCCGCAATCAAAGGCCTCGGTAAGCCGATTATCGACGCGCTTGTTACGGAGCGTGAAGCGAACGGCCCGTTTACGAACCTGAAGGACTTCATCAAACGGATGTCGCCTCTGGGCGTTAACAAACGCGGCATCGAAAACTTCATCAAAGCGGGCGCGCTTGACTGCCTGCCCGGCACGAGAAAGCAGAAGATGCAGGTTTACAACAGCATCATGGAAGGCGAATCGTTCGAGTCGAAGAAGAACATCGAAGGACAGTTCTCGCTGTTCGATCTGATGGAGCCCGAGAAGCGCCCCGAAGAGATTGCGTTCCCGAACTGCGGCGAATTCCAGCCGGAGGAACGGCTCGCGTTTGAAAAGGAAGTGCTCGGTGTCTATATAAGCGGCCATCCGATGCAGGAATACCTGACGCTTTTACAGAAGTACAGCACGAATAACACTGCCGAATTCGAGCTCGACGAGGAAACCGGCGTACCGGCCGTGGCAGACGGGGCAAATGTGATACTCGGAGGCATGATTGCGGCGAAGCAGGTGAAGACAACAAGGAACAATGCGATGATGGCCATCCTCACATTTGAGGATATGGTCGGAACCGTTGAGGTTCTCGTGTTCCCGAAAGACTACGAGCGGCTCCGCAATCAGCTGAATGTGGATGAGAAGATGTTCATCAAGGGACGCGTCTCCGTTGAGGAGGATAAGCCTGCGAAGATTCTTTTACAGGATGTCCGGGCATTCTCCGACATCCCTGCCGACATCTACATCCGTTATGAGTCGACGGCCGAATTCGAAGCGGACCGCGAAGGGCTTGAGAAACTTTTACAGGAGAGCGACGGAACGTCCCGCGTGGTTGCTTACATCAAGCCGGAGAAACGCATGTACAACATGCCGTTAAGCCTGACGGTTTCTTGTGACAAGGAGTTTCTCGACCGCTTAAAGGAGCGTTACGGTGCGGAAAATGTGGCACTGAAATATAAGGACTTTTCATTTTCGAGGTATTAACTATGGCATTTTTAAAGGGTAAACGGACGGATATCAAACAGATTGCGGTACTGACGAGCGGAGGCGACGCGCCGGGCATGAACGCGGCAATCCGCGGCGTTGTCCGTACGGCGGTTGTAAACGGTCTTAAGGTAAAGGGAATAAGGCGCGGCTACACCGGTCTTTTGGAGGAAGATTTCCTCGATATGGACGCGCGGAGCACGTCCGATATCATCCAGCGCGGCGGCACGATTCTTTATACCGCAAGATGTGCAGAGATGATGACGGAAGAGGGCGTACAGAAAGCTGCCGAGATTATCCGTAAGAATAATATCGACGGGCTTGTGGTCATCGGCGGCGACGGTTCCTACCGGGGAGCGAGAGAGCTTGCAAGTCATGGCGTCAACGTGGTAGGCGTTCCCGGGACCATCGATCTCGACATCGCCTGCACCGATTATTCCATCGGGTTTGATACCGCTTTGAATACCGCCATGGAATGTATTGACCGCGTGCGCGACACGTCGGCGTCCCATGAGCGCTGCAGCATCATTGAGGTTATGGGCCGGAAAGCCGGACATATCGCGCTCTGGTGCGGTATCGCGAACGGCGCCGAGGAAATTCTCGTGCCCGAGCGTTATGACTACGAGGAACAGGCGATTATCGACCGGATTGCGAGAAGAAAGAAGCTCGGCAAGAAGCTGCATATCATTATCAACGCGGAAGGCATCGGCGATTCGAACGGTATGGCAAAGCGCATCGAAGAGGCGACCGGACTCGAGACGAGAGCCACGATTATCGGTTACATCCAGCGCGGCGGAAGCCCGACCTGCAGAGACCGCGTATTCGCCTCGGTAATGGGCTCGAAGGCGGTGGATATCCTGGTGAGCGGCGGAACAAACCGCGTGGTGTGCTACCGCGAAGGGCAGTTTACCGATATGGACATCTTTGAGGCGCTTGAGATGCAGAAGGATCTGGACAATTCCCTCTGGGAGATTTCCAGAAAGCTCTGCCGATAGAGGAGAAAACCGGATATGTATCATCCGAAGAATTTCAAACAGAACCGGAACGTCCCGATCCCGGAAGGCCTTCTGAACGGACAGTCGCTCGGAAACCTTGCGCCGATGCGTTTCGGAGGCACGACGGTCGACGACGCCGGATGCGGTCCGCTTGCCGTTTACAATGCCATGCAGTACCTCGGAAAGCCGATTACGCTTGCCGAGGTTCTTCGGGAACTGGAGATTTATGCGGCGCCGATCGGGGGCAGATTCGGCACGTCCGGCATATTGATGACGATTTTCTTTCTCAGGCATCACATTAAATTTCGTTATATAAGACGCATAAAGAAGATTGACCAAAGCCGTGCCGGTGTGTTATTGTACTGGACAAAGCGTCCGGTTTTCTCGGGCGGACATTACGTCTTCTACAAGAAGGAAGAAGACGGCAGAATTGCGGTTTACAATCGTTTCAGCAACAGCGGGGAGATTCACTACTACCGCTCAATCGGGGAGACAATCCCTCAGAAACGGATATGTATGGTGTTTGCATTGAAAAAATAAACTGGTGGGGAAGAAAAGGAGACAGAATGAACGAAACAGAAGAAGTAAAGAAAGAACAGAAAAACGGTGCGGGCCGCAGCAAAACCTTTGTAAGGACGTATCAGCTTGCGTTAATCGGAATCCTTTCCGCAATTGCGTGCGTGCTGATGATTCTGGAATTCCCGCTGACATTTATCGCCCCGGATTTCTACAAATTCGATTTCAGTGATTTCCCGGCAATTATCGGCGCATTTGCGCTCGGTCCGATTCCCGGTGTGATCATTGAGGGACTTAAGAATCTTCTGAAGATTTTAGTAAAGGGAAGCGGCTCCGGTTTCATCGGCGAGGCGGCCAATTTTACGATGGGCGCATTCTTTGTCCTTCCGGCATCCCTTGTATATTATTACAAAAAGACCAAGAAACGCGCAGTCATCGGTCTTGTGATTTCCACTGTCGTCTGTGTGGTCGCCGGTTCGCTTCTGAATGCGTTTATTCTCCTCCCTGCTTACAGTGAGTTCTACGGGGCTCCGATTGAAGCGTTCATTGCGGCGGGCACGAAGGTTCACAGTATTATTACCGACCTTCCCACATTTGTCATTTTCGCGGTTGCGCCGTTTAACCTTTTGAAGTACTCCGTAATTTCGGTTCTTACGATTCTGATTTATAAGAGCATCAGCCGCGTTTTGAAAAATCCTATGGAGAGAGCGTAATGGAGTCCAATTCTGTCGACAACCGGGAAGAGTTCTTGCATGAAGAGGGCGAAGTGCATCTTGCCGGACCGATGCGCTTTCAGGACCTGTTCGCCTTTCGGCTCAGGTATTCGTTCTTCGGGCTGAACGGGCTTGCGTACTGGATTCTGACGGCGCTCGTGCTTGTATGCCTTGTCGGATACTGGGACCGTTACGAAACACAGTCGAAGGTGCTTCTGTTTGTGATTCTCGGGATTCTTCTGATTTATATCCCGGGCGGTTCCGCGCTTCGGACTCTTTCGTATACTGCGCAGATGAAGGCGAACGGCATTGTCATGGAATACTTCGTTAATTCGAACGGCATTCAGATTATTCAGAAGCAGGAAAGCCCTGCAATCATGCCGCCTTCGGATGCCGAACCCAAAGAGCAGTCGGAGATTATCCGCTGGGAGATGATCCGGAAAGTCAAAGAGACGCGCAAACGCTTCTTCCTTTATGTGCTTAAAAACTCGGCATTTGTCTTCGCGAAAGACCAGCTCGGCGGGCAGACCGATGCGCTCAGACGGTTTATTGAGGAAGGCCGTGCGAAGGCCTCTTCGGAGGTGCGCGATGGAGTTTGAGACTTACTCGGCGGAGGAAACGTTCCGCCTCGGCGAGATGACCGGCGGCAAGCTTAAGCCGGGTACAATTGTGTGCCTGAACGGCGACCTCGGCGTCGGAAAAACCGTATTCGTTAAGGGTGTTGCGAAGGGGCTCGGCATTAAGGAGCCGGTCGTAAGCCCGACGTTTACGATTCTTCAGGAATACAAAGAAGGCAGCATTCCGCTTTACCATTTCGACGTATACCGGATTGAGGACCCCGAAGAGATGTACGAAATCGGATTTGACGATTATCTGTACGGCGACGGCGTGTGCCTGATTGAGTGGGCCAGGCGCGTTTCGGAGCTGATTCCCGACGGAGCGCTTCGGATTACTATCGCGAAGGACCCGGAGAAAGGGCTTTCTTACCGGAAGATTACCATTGAGTAGGAAGAGATTATGAAGATTCTTGCAATCGACAGCTCGGGGCAGGTTGCTTCGGTCGCCGTTGTGACGGAAGACGCCGTGCTCGGATCGTATTCGGTGAATTACAAAAAGACGCATTCGCAGACGCTTCTTCCGATGGTCGAAGAGGTCATGAAGATGACCGAAACCGAAGGGGCGGATTTCGACGCGATTGCGGTCACGAACGGACCGGGTTCTTATACGGGACTCCGCATAGGTTCCTCGACCGCGAAGGGTCTTGCGATGGTCTGGAATAAGCCGGTAGTACCGGTTCCGACCGTAGACGCGCTCGCGGCCAATCTTGCCGGGCGCGCGGGAATCATCTGTCCGATTATGGACGCGCGGCGCGGACAGGTTTATACGGGACTTTACCGTTTTGACGGCAACCGCCTTGTAACGGTGAAGCCGCAGGTGTGCACGCTGTTGTCGGATGTGATAGATGAGATGAATGCAATCGGGGAGACCGTCACATTTCTCGGAGACGGAGTGCCGGTGCACAAGAATACGATTGCTGAACTGGTGAAGGTGCCGTACACGTTCGCGCCGATGCACCTTTCGATGCAGAATGCGGCAGCGCTCGGATGGCTCGCAACGGAGTATTTCCGTGAGGGCAGGACGGTGACCGCGGCGGAACTGGTGCCCGAATACTTACGGCAGTCCCAGGCCGAGCGGGAACGGGAGGAGAGACTTGAACATCATACCGTTATGTGAGGAGTGGCTTCCGAAGGTCGTCGAACTCGAACGCAGCTGCTTTTCAAAGCCGTGGACCGAGCAATCGTTCCGGGACGTCATGGCGGACCCGCTTTTTTCCTTCCGGCTTGCCGTTGAAGGCGATTCGCTGCTTGGATACGGCGGCGTATATTATGCAGGCGATGAGGCAAATGTGACCGACATCGCCGTAGCAAAGGAACACCGCGGACGCGGCATCGGAACGGCGCTTGTTAGAGACATTCTTAATGAAGCGAAAGAGCGCGGGGCGGAGCGTGCCTTCCTTGAGGTACGCGTCGGAAACGCGCCCGCAATCCATATCTATGAAAAATGCGGCTTCGTCCGGAAGGGCGTCCGCAGAAACTTTTACACGGACCCGGCGGAAGACGGTTACGTGTATGCCTGTCAAGTGACGAAAGAATGATCCGGAGGTTACTATGCTGGATGTCTGTTTGCTCGGAACCGGAGGAATGATGCCCCTGCCGGGGCGTTTTCTGACTTCGTGTCTGACGCGTTTCAACGGAAGCAGTCTGCTGATTGACTGCGGGGAAGGTACGCAGGTGGCGCTTCGAAAGAAGGGCTTCAGCTGTCATGACATCGATGTCATTGCCTTTACCCATTATCACGGTGATCACATCAGCGGCCTTCCGGGACTTCTGCTTTCCATCGGCAACTCAGAGCGGACCGAGCCGGTTACGTTGGTCGGACCGCCCGGACTGGAGACCGTCGTGAACGCGCTTCGGATTATTGCGCCGGAACTTCCTTTCCCGCTTAAGTTTATCGAACTGACGACGCCGAAGCAGCAGATTGAGATCAACGGCTACCGCCTCGAGGCGTTCAAGGCCCGCCATAACGTGACCTGTTACGGTTATTCGCAGGTGATTCTCCGGGCCGGCAAGTTCGACCCGCAGAAGGCCAAGAAGAACAACGTCCCGATGTGTTGCTGGAGCAAGCTTCAGAAGGGACAGACGGTCGAGTATGAGGGAAAGACTTATACGCAGGATATGATTCTCGGACCCGAGCGGAAAGGCCTTAAGCTGACCTATTGCACTGACTCGCGGCCGACCAAGCTGGTCACCGAGAGCGCAGGCGGATCCGATCTGTTCATCTGCGAGGGCATGTACGGTGAGAAGGGCTCCGAAGCGAAGGCAAAAGAGCACAGCCATATGACATTTGCCGAGGCGGCGAAGATTGCGAAGGAAGCGGAGGTCAAAGAACTCTGGCTCACGCATTACAGCCCGGCGCTTGTGCGTCCCGAGGATTTCGAGGAGAACGCACGCGAGATTTTTCCGAACTCGCATGTGTGCAGGGACGGAAGAACAGTCACTTTATTATTTGAAAATGAGGAGTAACCGCTTCGGCGGATTCGGTTATGAAAGGTACCTGTATTCTGGCAATCGAGTCTTCGTGTGACGAGACGGCAGCAGCGGTCGTAAGAAACGGCCGCGAGGTGCTTTCGAATGTGATTTCGTCGCAGATTGCGCTCCATACGCTGTACGGAGGCGTCGTTCCGGAGATTGCATCGAGAAAGCATATCGAAAAGGTGATTCCGGTCGTGACGGAAGCGCTTTCGGGCGCGAAGATGACAATCGACGACGTCGACGCGGTCGCGGTAACGTACGGACCGGGGCTCGTCGGATGCCTTCTGGTCGGTGTCGGAACGGCCAAAGCCATGGCATTTGCCGCGAAGAAGCCGCTGATCGGCGTGCATCATATCGAGGGGCACGTTGCAGCCAATTACATCTGCCATCCCGACCTTGAGCCGCCGTTTCTCTGTCTGATTGTGTCGGGCGGACATACGCATATCGCGGTAGTCGAAGATTACCGGACGTACCGGATTATCGGACGGACACACGACGACGCGGCCGGCGAGGCGTTCGATAAGATTGCGCGCGCTATCGGGCTTGGGTATCCGGGCGGGCCGAAACTTGATAAACTCGCGAGAGAGGGAAACCCCGAAGCAATCGCTTTTCCGCGGGCGCATATCGACGGATGCCCGTATGATTTCAGCTTCAGCGGCGTGAAATCAGCGGTATTAAACTACCTGAACATGGAGAAAATGAAGGCGCGGGATTCCGCCGCGAAGGGAGAGTGCCTGCAGCGGCACGGCGTACCGACCGGCGGCGATGCGGAAGGCACCGAATTCTGCCCCGACGTGTTCTCGGACGGCCTCACGAAGGCGGACCTTGCGGCGTCCTTCCAGGAGGCAATTGTCGACGTGCTTGTGACGCGGACTGTTGCCGCGGCCGACGCGCTCGGCATGGATAAGATTGCGATTGCGGGCGGCGTGGCCTGCAACAGCGCGCTCCGCGCAAAGATGCTTACCGTCGGCGAAGCGGCCGGCAAGAAGGTGTATTACCCGGATCCGGTGTTCTGCACCGACAACGCGGCGATGATCGGTTCGGCGGCCTATTATGAGTATCTGGCGGGGCATACCGCGGACCTTACTTTGAACGCGGTTCCGAACCTGAAACTGGGCGAACAGGCTTAAACTTTGTATTGACAGATAAACCGGCAGGTGCTAATATGATTAGCGTCGCTGATGCGTTCGGTGTCAGCAAAGAGCATGAGATCGTTCAGGAACTGTCTTGGAGAGGTATCGAAGTGGCTATAACGAGGCGGTCTTGAAAACCGTTTGTCCGAAAGGGCGCATGGGTTCGAATCCCATCCTCTCCGTACTTGTCATGAGGTGTCAGTTGCGAAGCAGCTGACGGAGTCCTGATGACCCTTGTCACAAGGAGGGACCCGCTTTAGCGGGAAGATTTCTTTCTTGTGACCTTTACAACATTATATTATTTCATTAAGTCAGACTATTTGGAGAAGTACCCAAGAGGCTGAAGGGACACCCCTGGAAAGGGTGCAGGTCGTTAATAGCGGCGCGAGGGTTCAAATCCCTCCTTCTCCGTACAGGCGGCACGGTAATTATTTCGATTGCCGTGCCGGTTTTTCTTTATTGAGAGGATTTTCGTTTATGCGTAGAGCATTCCTTTGTCTGCTGCTTGTAGGAGTTCTTATTCTTACGGCATGCGGAAAGAAAAATCAAAGCAAGGACCCCGCTCCGGAGAATACTCCGGCATCCGGGCAGAACGGTCAGACGGTGACGATTACGCCTGCCGAGAAGAAACCCTACAACCTGTTCGTTTCTGAAGTCATGGCGGACAATTCGCGGCTGTACCTCGGAAACGAGTATGACTGGATTGAAATCGGAAGCCGTGAGGCGAAAGAGGTGTCTCTTGCGGGATACTATCTGACGGACGATCCTGCTTCGGCTGCCATGCTTTCCTTGGAGGGCTACACGATTCCCGCGAACGGATACGTTGTGATTCCGCTTCCCGATGACGCGCCGTTCCATCTGAATACGGACGGCGAAACGGTTTCCCTTCTGTGCCGCGGCGAAGTCATCAGCGAACTTACTTATACGGCAGAAATCGGCACCCGGTCGGCTTCTGCGGACGGCGTGCTTTCGCATGCGACGCCCGGCTATCCGAATACGGAAGAGGGTTATGCGGAATACCTTTCGAACCTTGTGCTTCCGGAGATTATCCTTTCGGAAGTAGTTTCCTCGAGCGATTCTACTTATGATTATGCGGAGCTTCAGAACCGTACGGATCATGCGGTCAGCCTTTTAGGCTATTCGCTTTCCGACAAGAGAAGCGACCTGACCCGCTACGCGCTTCCCGATGTGACCGTCGAAGCGGGCGGTTACTATGTGATTTACTGCTCCGGCCTTTCGGAGCCCGGCCATGCGCCGTTCAAAATCGGCTCGAACGGCGAGACGGTATACCTTTCTAAAGACGGGGCGCTTGTCGACCTCATCCGCGTTCCCGACGACCTTGAGAAGAACAAGAGCTACGGACGGAACGGCAACGAACTCGTCTATATGGAGACAATGACTCCTTCCGCGCCAAATGCCACGGGCTTCGCTTCCCGTGTCTCGGTACCGGTTCCGAACGTTACTCCGGGTCTCTATGACGATCCCGTTACGGTTACGCTGTCCGGCGAAGGAACCGTTTACTACACGCTTGACGGAAGCCGTCCGACGAGGAATTCGGCGGTTTATACGGGACCGATTACGGTGGATAAGGTGACGACGATCCGCACATTTTCCGCACAGGGAGACCGCGCGAGCGATATTGTCGCATATACCTATCTGGTCGGCGTTTCGCATACGCTTCCCGTCATCTATGTGAGCCTTCCGCAGGACAGCCTAAGCAGCGTAAAGGATAACATTTACAGCGACATCGAAAAGGAATGCGTTTTTTCTTTATATGAAAACGGCGAGATGTGCTTCTCCGTTCCGTGCGGCTTCTGCCTTCACGGAAACGAAAGCCGTCAGGGCGGCAAGCAGAACTTCCAGCTTAGGTTCCGTTCGGAATACGGGCTCGGAAAGCTACGCTACCCGTTGTTCGATGACATCGACGTCACGCAGTTCAACTCGCTTCTTTTAAAGAGCGGAAGCGAAGACTACACGATGGCAATGATGCGCGACGAATTATGCACGGGACTTACGAGGAACGGAAGAACGCATCTTTACACGCTTGCTTGCAAGCCGTGCGTACTGTATCTGGGGAACCGCTACTGGGGCATCTACTACCTGCGCGAGCGGTTCAGCGACGACTATGTGGCGGACCATTTTTCGGTATCCGAGAGCTCGGTTGATCTGCTGTTTTCGTACGCGGGCGTACAGAGCGGCAGCTCGAACGACTGGTTTTCGCTTCTGTCATACTGCCGGAGCCACGACCTGTCCGTGGATGAATACTATCAGCACGTAATCGATCAGATTGACCCGCTCAGTCTGATGGACTGGTATATATGCCGCTCCTATATGGGCGATAAGGATATCGGCAACATCCGCTGGTTCCGTTCGTCCGAATACGACAACAAATGGAGATGGATGTATTTCGATCTCGACTGGGCCTTCTGGCATACGGACGATAATCCGGTTACGTGGCTTATTAAGAATAACGACTACCACGTTCTGATGTATAACCTATTGAAGAATCCGGAATTCAAGGACATGTTTCTTAGGCGTTATGCGGAGCTGATGGATTCGTTCCTCAACGAGAAGGTGATAACGGCCGAGATTGACCGGTACGTCGCATTTCTCGAACCGGAGATTGAGAAGGACCGCGAGCGGTGGGACTATTCCGTGAGCGGCTGGAGAAGCTCGGTGCAGGCCCTGTATGATTACGTTAAGGGCGAGGCCCGCACGAAGAACGTCCTTCGGGACATCAAAAACTATTTCAATCTGTCTGATGCGCAGATGAAAGAGTATTTCGGAGACAAATGGCAGTGATTCTTTATGAGAAGGGAGTTTAACGATGGAAGAGCAGGTTATTACGATTACGGTCAGGACGAAGGGCGACGTCTGCGAGCTGAATGACGAGCAGATCCGCGAGTGGTACGAGAAGAGCATTGCGGGGCTTTTTAACCCGGAATACGGCACTCCGGTGATTACCGTTGACGTGCAGAGAATCTTCAAAGACTGAGGCGGAAGCGGCACCTTAGGACCGCTTTGTGCAAATGTACAAATAAGGCTTTTAAAAGGGACGGAAAAATGGTGATTTTTTCGTCCCGGTTTTTAAAAAAAATCTGTTGACAAAACTCTGCTTTTGAGTTAAGATATGAAAGCTGTCGTTCGGAACATTTGTTGTTTTGAAACAGCATCAGCACCTTGAAAACTGAATAGTGAAACAACCTTGAAGATTCGTTTGAATTGTTATTTCCCATATGGGAAATGCGAACTTTAACAAATGTAAATTTCAGGAGACACAAGGCTTATTAATAAGTCAGATGTTCGACTGAGAGG
>JAGAES010000010.1 GCA_017613055.1 Lachnospiraceae bacterium
GAAAATAGTCCCCACAGGGACTATTTTATCGGGTATATGTTACACAGTTATTACGAAAGTCTAACAGTTCTTTTATGATTGCTTCTCTTTCTTCTTTTTAAGGACGATGATTACGATAACCACCGCAAGAATAACAACCGCAATCAGAATCCAGATGAAGATGCAGAGACCGAGCGGCTGCGGGCAGAAACCGCAAATCGGGCATTTGTCCTCTTTCTCTTCCTTCTTGTCGTCCTTCTTATCCTCGGGCTCGTCGGGAACTGCCGTAGGGGTCGGCTTCGGGTCATCTTTAATCTCGGTTGTTTCAAATGTCAGAACATCAGACCAGGGAGAGTAGATGGTTTCGTCGATACCGGACTGGTCGCAGAAGTAACGGCAGCGGATCTCCACCTTCGAGCCGTCAACAATGGTCTCCCCTTCCTTCAGAAGGTAGACGAGGCAGCCTTCGATTTCACCGGATGTAACCCAATCAAGCCCGAGCGAAGTCCACTCGGCGTCGCCTTTGACGCGGGCTTCCGTCTGAATGCGGATGCTTCCGCCGTATGCGGCTGCCTGAGAAGCCTTCTCGGCAAGTTCTTCCGGAACGGTAAGGGTATACGCAACCACCGGCTGGCCGTTGAATTCCTCGTCCGTCAGGCGAAGATTCGTGATGACCGGAGCCTTGGCAAGGTCCGCCTCCGTCAGCGGCTCCACCTTCGCAACATCCTTGCCGTATCCGCAGACGTCCGACCAATCGGTAAACTTATGAAGATACTTGATTCCATCCTCGCTCTCCATGACGGCAGTAGCTACAAAACGCACGCGGAAGTACGCGGTATGCTCCGTAAAATCAATATGAGCGCTGTCATCGTAATACTCGTACTGATCCGGGCGGAGCTGGTCTTTAACGCCCGGCGTTCCGTATTCGGGAATTCCGTTCCAGCGGTCACCATCCGGAACACCGCGCATGATCCAGTACTCCTGCACGGTTTCCGACGCATTATTAAGACCCCATTCAACAATGTCCCATTCACTGTACCTGGCGTGATAATCCTCATCCATGCCGAGACCGTTTCCGGTGGGGTCGTCCCAATACTTGTTGTAATGCCATCCGCTTACCGGATCGTTGACATCGTCAAGTGCCCAGTCAACCTGTATATTAAGATATACATCGGTGGCACCGTACTTAGCAAGCATAGACTCTAAAAGGCCGGACTCACGCGCCTGATCAATGGCGATAAGTGCGTTCGAAAGCTCGGGGTCGAGGCTGAACGAAAGACGCATGGTCGTCGGGGAATCGTTCCCCTCAAGCCATTGCACCGCAACATTCTGCGGTGCCTTAAGCGTCGACAGCAGATCACTGTCCTCAGAAGCGGAAGCCGTTCCGAGACAGCCGAAAAGCAGCACACAAAGCAGAACATACACAATCGTTTTCTTCATCGTTTCTTCCTCCGAATAAAGGGATTCTGAAAAACAAGAATCCGAACCATTTAAGCGGTTCGGATTCGGGAAAATTGGAGCATACGGGACTTGAACCCGTGACCCCAACACTGCCAGTGTTGTGCGCTCCCAACTGCGCTAATGCCCCGTTGTTTTCGCAGGCAATCACTTACCTACGGAAACTATCTTATCGAAAATCCGAAAAATGTCAAGGAAAACTTGCAAATCCTAGTTCTTGAACTCAATCGTGTAATCCTGCGAAAGCGTCGAGGCTTTCAGGAAACTCTTAATGACGTTCTTGGCTTCTTCGCGGGCCGAGGTCATAAATTCCTCATTCTTCATGAGCTCTTCCGCCTTCTTCATTTTGAGCTTGCCGAGCAGTTCGGAATACTCGCCGATCTTCGTCTCCGTGAAGAGCGAATTCTTGATTTCATAAGTCTTGAAACTGTCCTGGTCAATCTCATGGGAAAGAATCAGCACCGGCGGCAGCGTAATCGAAATGACTTTCGCATCGTTATCCACGTCAAATGTGACCTGATTCAGCGTAATTCCCACACTGATGATTCCCTGGTACGAAAAGATCGTCTTGTCGGTCGTGAGCGGAATCTTCGCGCCGAGAATTTCCTTGTAGTTTTCAAACGTATCGACGTCCGTGTAGTAATACCGCTGGGAGACAAGGTCGCCTGCCGGTTTTACAATCTCTTCAATCGTGCTGATATCAAGCACCTGCTTTTTCTCTACGGCGTCGGCAACCTTCTCGATCAGGGTTTTCTTATTTCTTCCTCCGATCTTCACGCCGGCGAATATGCCCGCAGCGAGACAGATTACAAGGGCCGCAATCAGTATTGTGTACTTCTTCATCGTTTCTCCTCCTTACGCATGATACGGCATAAAGCCATCAATACAATTATAAAAGAAACCGCTCGCGTGTGCAAGCGGTTTCTCCCGTGCGGTTTTTATAACGCAATAAAATCAGTCATTTGAGGTAATTCCGTACTGCATCTCATGATCGATGCGCGCAAGCTCTCTCTCGGCGGATTCGCGTTTTGTGCGGTTCTCGCTCTGAATCCTTGCGACTTCATTCAGGCTCTCAATCAGGATGCGGTTCGTCTCGGCAAGCGTCCGCGGTTCAACAACAGTGCTCCCCGAAGCGCGCTGGCTCTCCTCGGTGACAATCTTTAAGTTCTCCGCGTTCTTGATCAGAAGGCGGTTCGTCATGTCGCTTATCGACTGGTCGGTCCGGATGGCCTGTCTTGCGTGCTCTGCGCCGAGCGCGAGCACAATCTGGTTTTTCCAGAGCGGAATCGTGTTATAAAGCGTCGACTGCAGTTTGTCCGCCATCATCGCGAAGTTCGTCTGGAGCATGCGTATCTGCGCCGCCTGCTGTACCGCAACAGTGCGGGACAGTTCGAGCTCGACGGCTTTCCGCTCGAGCCGGTCGATGATGTTGTTCATCCATGACTCTTCCATCGGGCTTCCGTCGGACTGACTGAGCTTTGCGCGGATTTCCTCCGCCTTCATCTTGAGTGCAGCAATCTTGACGCCGGCCTGGCGGTGGTACTCGCGGTTCATCTCAAACATCTGGTTTAAAAAGGCGCAGTCGCGGATCAGCCGTACCTGATGCTCCTCGAGCGTGACGGCGATATTGTCCACATTTTTCGCAGCCTGATCATACTTCTTCCGGACGGCTACGGCGTTGTTTTTCTTTCTCCAGAACGCAAGCTTCCGGTCGTTATCGTCATCGTCATCGATGTCGCAGAGGTAGCGGATCGTGTCCCGAAGCGTGTCGTCAACCTCGTCAATCGTCGAATTGTTCAGGTTGTTGATCATGACCTGCGAGAGCTCCGCCATCTTCTTCTGGGTATCAAGTCCGTATCTGGTGATGCTCGTGATATCAGAGCAGTCAAGCTCTGCTACACTCGTCTCAATCTGCGGGATGTCGGCTACGTCAAGCCCCAATCCCGGATTGCCCGCAATCACCCGTAAATACCCGATTTCCTTGTTCTCGTCCATTCCGTTCCCCTTCTTTCCCTTCACATTCACGAATCCTCTTCCGTGTACTGCGGAACGCGGATCCGGTCACTCAGTTTAAGCCTCTTAAGGAACGCGTCGGCGTCCTGTCTGATGTCTTTTCCGACGATCCCCATGCTCTGCGGAGTCCCGATATATATGGCATTTTCATCAATTCGAAGAATCTTTTTGATGACGTTCTCGTCCGCCACCTTGCCGTACGTCATTCCCCAGTTTCCGACGAACGGCGTGGATTCCTTGATGCGCGAGATCACGCGCCTGAGGAACGACCGCCCGCACATCGGGTAGTAGCATTTGGCGGGGTCGAGCTTCTGCCCCGGCTTCTTTAACATGATCTCACATAAGAAATACTCGTTATACTCGTTGCTGGCTTCGAACACGCGGAAGTCGACGATGTAATTGTTCCGTTCGAGAATCCGAACGAGGTTGAGCGCGAGAATCCCGCGCGTCTTGATCTGCTCTTCCGTCGTGTTGCGGCTGTACGCAAGGTTCATGTAGATGCGGATGACCTTCTTCTCGACCACCCGCGAGAGGCGGTACATTGTCTTCGGCGCACCCGCGATGTAAGCCGGAACGTTCGGCCGGTTTCCGACAAATGCGGGTTCACTCCCGTGCTGTCTTACCGACTGCCGGTTCACGGTTTCGAGGCGGTTACTAAGCCGCATAAACTCCTCGAGGCCCTCGACGTAGCCGCCGGTACAGTACGAAATCGCTTCCTCAAGCGGAGGCCCCGCGAAGTTCAGGTCCGCGCGGACGCTCATCATGATCGGAAAACTCTTTGCGTTAACCTCGGGGTTGCCGCGGAGGTACATCTCGACCGCTCCCATCGATTCGAAGAAAAAGCTGAACAGGGAAATCCTCCCGACCTTGCTGACGGTCAGGAAGCGGTCTTTCCCCATCAACGCTTCTGCTTTCTTATCCATTCATCATCCTCTGTGTAGTTACATCAACCGGTCGTTATCCTTCCCGTTCCGAATCTCCGTCACGCGGTTTGCGAACATCGCGTAGAGCTTGCGGCAGTCTTCGGAATACTCGGGTTTCTTGATTTCCGCCCCGATTTCTTTCGCGAGAAATGCCAGGTATTCGGCGTCCTTTGTCTGGACGAATTCATATTCGATAATCTTCTGTGCCGGGAAGCTCCGGTCATCAAGATACTTCCGGATACGCGTCACGTCACGCGTCGTAATGATGCCCGCCGCGCTGAAATGCGTATACTTCGACCACGCGTCGGTCGCCTTACGGAACGCGACAACGAATTCGTACCATGCGCGGTAGATTCCGAGGATGCTCCGCTCGACTTCGTTGTCGTATCCGACGAAGATCGGTGTAAAACGCTGCTGCACCGACTCCTCAATCTTCTCACGCGTGTTGTAGTTGATGTCCGCGCCGTTGCCGGTCGTGTTGCCGGCCGCGATAATCCGGAAATTCGGATGTCTCGGCACGCGCTCCCCGTTCGGGAAGCTGTAGTGCGCGTTGGTCGTATTCGAGAGGAACGAATTCAGCTTGACGGTCGCACGGCCGTTGCCGTTGTCGAGCTCGTCGCAGAACGCAATCTTGCCGTACTTGTAGCAGCGGTAGAAATTCGGCTTGCTGTAGCCGCCGTTCGCAGTCTGGAAGCCGAGTATGTCGTACTCCTCGTTGATGTATCCGATATCAATGCTCTCGAGTCCGAGAATCACCGCAATCTGCTGCACCATGTAGGTCTTGCCGCAGCCGGAAGGTCCGATCAGATACGGGTTTGCGTTCTCGATGACCGCCGTCAGAACATCGTCGAACATCTTATGGAAATGGACGCCCTTCTGTTCCATCTTCTCTTTCCGCTTCATCGCGGTTGCCATACGCTCCGCAAACGGAACGGCTTCGTCAAGAAGATAAGTCGGCGTAAGGTCTGCTTTCTCTTCATCCGCGCCGTAAGTCACATCACCCGTCTCGGCAAGTGCGTTCGGCATCGGCTCAGGCGCGTCCTTCGGAGGCTCCACAGGAGCTTTCCCGCCCGCCGGTTTCTGCGGCTTCGGCGGTACAGGAGGCGCGGGCTGTACGGGTGCCACGGGCGACACAGGCGGTGCCTGAGGAATCAGATTCTGCTCCGAAAGCACCATCAGCCGGTCAATCCGGTCATTCAGCTTCCTGCTTGTCTCCGCATCGGCAAGCATCTCCTTAAGCCGGTCGTTATCATGGAAATATGCGTCCAGGCGGCTCATCACGTCGCCGGACTCCTGATTCGCACGCATGATCTCCGCACGCGCGTTTCTTACCATCTCATCGACAATCTTCCGAAGCTCGGAAATTTCTCTCTGACTGTCCGCCACAACACGGTTTACAATGTCGTCTTTATCCGCCAGGATTGCCCTGCGCTGCGACTCCATGAACTCGTCATGGGTGCGGTTCATCTGCTGCATCAGGTTATCGATTCGGACTCTTGCGCGCCCAAGCTCATCATCGCAGAAGGTTTTCACATCCCGGTAGGTACTGTCGGAAAGCTCGGAAAGCACCTTCGCGCGCTCTTCGGAAAGCGCAAGCGAATCCTGCAGTCTCGAGGTCGCTGCCTGCACGGCGTCAATCTTCTGCTCGGCAAGCATAATCCGCTCTTCGCTGACGTTGTAGATACCCGCCATACGGCATACGGCGGAGTACTCCTCGTCCATTACGCCCTTCGGGTTCTCCCCGGCACCCACACGGTCCGCAAACCGTCCGAGAGCCGCCGCGAAGACGTCTTCATCCGTGCAGAACGGACGGATCCTCGTCGCGAAAAGCGTAATGGCTTCGCGGTCCTCGGTCGAGTAGCGAGGCGCATCAAGCCCCTTCGTGAAACAGAGGTAATTCATCTTCTCATAGAAAAGGTGATAAACCTTCGGAATAAACATCTGCCGCGATACGATTCCGTCCACATCGAACATCTCGAGGAAGATGTCCTTTAATTCCTCAACGTTCGGCGTCCGCTCCTCCATCAGGAAGATGTGCGGGTAGATTTCCTCGCCGTAACGGACGGTGTCGTACCATTTGCTCTCGGGGAAATTCACCGAGTTTCTTATGACTGCGTCAACAACGCTCAGATACAGGTCAAACGGCCGGATAATGCAGCGGTTCGGCTCCTCCTTATACCTCTGGATATTCTGAAGGAGGCGCTTGCTGCTGCCGGTCACGCGGGTTCTTAAGAACTCACAGATGTTGTCCGCCCGCTGGACCTCCTGGTCGGTATTCTTTCTGGAAAATATGCTCATCTTTCTTCCCCTCGTCTATGAAATAAAGAATCTGCCCGAAAGCGATGTCCGGTACCGTCCGGATGCCCCGCCTTCGGCTTCGTCGTAATAGGTCTGGTAATGTCCTTCCCCGATTTCCGTCCGGATGGTCCGGCAGTTGTTCTTTCGAAGCACAACACCGCTCTTTTCGTTTTTAATCATCGTCCAGGACAGGGTCTCGGCGTACCCCGCATCCGCGAAAACCATGGATCTCTGGAAGTCGAAACGGCGGATGTCGCCGCTCTTCTGCTTCTTCTCGCTCATCATGCAGCTTGCACCGAACGGAAGCCGGTAGATCACCGTCGGAACCGTTCCGTCGGGAAGCAGCTTCTGCTCGCGTTCATCGGGCTTCTCCGCCGGGTCGGCCGGATATTTCTCATTCTCGTAGCCGATCTCCTTCCCGTCCAACGAAACCGACAGCCATGTCTCCATTTCGGAAAACCCGTAAGCAAACCGGAACTGTCCGACAAGTTCCGTTCTTTCCGCGGCAAATGCCACTTCGGTCTCTTCCGGTCTCAAAAACACCTGCACGCGGAGATTCTCCCCGCTGTCCGGATAGTTTCCGATAACAATCTTATATTCCGATTTTCCTTCCCGCAGCATCTCAACCGGATGGTCGCCGGCCTCGCTTCCGCGCTGAAGTCTCAACATGCCTCTTCCGCGCCATCCGGTTACGCGGTCGGTAATCGTCCCGTTTCTCTCAAGTACGCTCTCAAGCTGCCCGATGATATATTCCGTAAGCGGCAGGAAGCGCCGGGCCATGCACGAATCGTAATGCATCACCGGTGTGAGACGTCCTTTCCCTTTCGGAATTCCCTTAAGGGCAGGGTCCCGAAGGGCCTCCGCGCCTTTCTCCATAAGCTTTCTCGTGACTTCATCCATCAAAACGGAATTCCGGTCCGCGGTTTCCGCATAGACCTCTAAAATCCGTTCCGTCAGCTCTTCGAAATAAGGGTCGAGCTCACTGAGTGTAATCTGCTTTCCGTCACCGTACAGAACCGTAACAGCCGTACATCCCAAAGGCTTTCCGGACGGTGTCCCGGCGGTCCCTTCCTTTTGTACGGCGCTTGTGAATTCGTAAATCGAAACCATGCGGAGATTCTTGATCTTACGGATTGCAATCTCCTGTTCCGTCATTCTGTGAAGCATGCTTCCCCTCTTAAAAAATGCGGTTCGCTGGTAAACCCAACAAACCGCATCGCGTTTGTTCTGTGCTGTTAACAGTGTAACACCACTTTCGTTTGAAGTAAAGAAAATTTCACCTACTGAAGCTTTCTCTGTGCCGCAACATGCTCGGGAGCAAGAATCCGGCTCAGATTTTCCTCGGTCCTGTTAAGAATTGACTGCCGGATGCCGCTCAAAGCACCGGTCAGTTCGCGGTCCTTTCCCATGAAGAAGACCGCAATCGTTTCCGGGCCGACATGGCTTCCCGTACACAAATCGTAAGTCGTATTAATGAAGCCGCGCACCTTTATCTTCTCGGTGATGCGGTTCATGATGTAAAGCGATTCCTCATACGCGTCCGCGTGCGCGATTCCGAGAATCTGGTTCTCGGGGTCGACGACGTTGTCAAGCACAAGCGAGATAAGCGTGTTGAGCGCAGATTTGCGGCCGTGGCATTTTTTGTATTGAACAATGTGTCCATCGCGGTCACCCCTGAGAATCGGCTTGATATTCAGCGTGTTTCCGATGAGTGCCGAGGTCTTCGTAATCCGCCCGGTACGCGACAGATACTTCAGGTCATCGACCGTGAAAACGCCGTTCATCTCGCCGGACTTACTTTCAAGCCAGTCTGCAACCGCGTTGACGTCCATGCCCTTCGCGCGCATTTCGGATGCGTAGATGGCAAGTATGCCTGCTGCCAGCGAAGCGTTCTTCGTGTCAATCAGGCGAATGAATCTATCCTTAAACTCCCCCGACACCTCCCGTGCCGCAATTCGAGCAGAATTGAATGTGCCGCTGATGCCTGAACTGATTGTCAGGCAGAGCACGTCCTCGCCCTTAGTAAGTACCTCGCGAAAGGCTTCTTCAAACTCGCCGATGCTGATCAGACCGGTCTGAACGGTCATGCCGCTCCGCATCGAATCGTAGAACTCCTTCCCGCGCGCCCGCTCCTCCTCCGGCGTCAGGTCCGGAAGGTAGCAGGTTTCGTTCCGCCCGTCAATATGATTGATAAACGACAATACGCCGATGTTATATTCTTTCGTAAGTTCCGCCGGGATATTCGCCCCGGAATCCACCAGTATCTGAAACATGCTAATGCCCCTTTACACATTCTCGCGGAAAACGACATCGTAACCCATTCCATTTTTCGCGGTCTATGTGAACATTATACATAGTTTTCAATACCATGTCAACGATTATTCGAAACTTCACAGATAATTCATGGCCTGCTAGCGACTCTCCCTGACCACATCGGGCGGAAAAGGCAACCCGGGTGGCCGGAAGCAGGAGGGGAGGTTGCCTTTCGTCCCGCCGCGCGACAAACTTCGAGCCCGGCTTTTAACCGGGCTCGTGTTATGGAGAGGTTTCAGTTCCGCCTTCAATGTAATGGTTTTCAGAACAGTTTTCGGAGTTCGATCCTGTCAAGGATTCCCTGCACACCGACGTTCTGATGTGTCAGGTACATGCGGGTTACCTGCTCGATAAACTCCGCCGGCGCGCCGGTCTTTTTGTGAATCTTCCCGAGAGGGAAGCCCTTGTCGATGTATTTCATGATTGAAGAAACGAGGCGAAAGAGTTCTTTTTCAGAGGCGGGCGAAGACTGCTCTGTGTTGCCTTCACTGTCACCCCTCAGCAACGCTTCCCTCGCGTGCCCGTACAAAACACGCCTCGGATTCTTTGAAAGAAGCAGCTTCCAGCTTGTTTCAATCTCCGTCCCCGCGTGGCACTCAAGCTCGTATAAAGGATTCAGGTCCCCGACAAGAATCGTGCCGTCATCAAGGCACAATGAGATGCTGTCATCGCTGTGTCCGGGCGTAGGAAGAATCTCCCCGTCGATTCCGAATTCCGAAAGTAACGCCCGACTCTCCGCACAGCAGAAGAACCGGACAGCCTCATCCTTAATCGGAGCGAACTGCGTCCCCTCTTTCGTAAAGACCGCGTCAGCCGAATGCAGAAACGGCTTCTGCACGTCGGCCGCGAGAATCACCGGGCCGTGATTCGCAATCTCCTGCGCGATGCCCATATGGTCCGGGTGGTAGTGCGATATGAGAATCGCATCAATCGATTGAAGCGTCTCTCGTGCCTCACCGAGCGTCCGGCAGAAATCCGCGAAGGTCCCCGCCCAGCCGGTATCAAAAAGGAGGGCAGACCTGTCCCCCTTTACCAGATACGTATTCGTTTTTGAGTAACGTAACAGCTTAACCATAACCATCCTCAGATTAGTTGAATCAGTTTACAGTTCGGAATGCCCGCACTCCAGAACTCCGACACCGGAAGCGCGCGCACCTGACAGATGATGCTCGAATTCATTGCGCCGTGGCCGACAATCAGGATGTTCTTCCCATCCTCAAGAAGCGGGTACACCTCTTCCTTTAAAAACCCGCCGGTCCGCTCGATAAGGTCGTACGTGCTCTCGCCGCCCTCGACCGGCACACGGTAATTCTCCGGGTGGAAGAAAAACTCGTTGACCGGGCTGTCGGGCATCTGAAAGCTGTTCGCAAGTCCTTCACAGACGCCAAATGCCATCTCTTTAAGCCGGTCGTCATACCGCACCGGCACATCGCGTCCCCCAAGAAGAAGCTCCGCCGTCTCGCGCGCCCTCTGAAGAGGCGAACAGAAGCATAAATCAAACGGGATGTCCTTGTACTCTATGGCAGCAGCCGAAGCCGAAAGCCTGCCTTCCTCATTTAACGGAATGTCCGTCTGGCCCTGCAGTTTGCGCTGGTCGTTCCAGTCGGTCTTTCCGTGTCTTATAATGTATAAATGTCCGCTCATCGTTTTGCCTTTCTCTGATCCTGAAGAGATTATAGCTCAGATTCCACACTTTTTCCACATTTTCATCATAGTTTCGCCCTTTTCGTCGGTTATAGTCAAGTCAGAAAACGAAAAGTAAACCACGCGCCGACGGCGGCGCCGCTCCTTTTTTGAAAGGAGATACTCTATGAAGCAGTTTACAAACCTTAAAAGAGAGATAGATGCGATACTTCTGACACTCGTCATGGCGCTTGTTCTGTCTGCCTGCGGCAGGACCGAAGCGAACAGCGCCGTGACGTCGGAGGGCGCGAAGAGAAGCGACACGGAGAAGGCTTCCGAAACCGGCAACGAAGCAAACAACCAAGATAACAGCACGAATTCGGCTGACAATACGAACATAACCGGCGATTCCGTCGCACAATTTGACGTCTCCTCGCTGTTTGGTAAGCGCGACCTCGAGCAGTCGCCGGACCTGACCGACGCTGCAACGGTTACGGTTGCTGACAACCGGACGATCGACATCACCGAGGCCGGCACCTATATTCTGAGAGGGACCGCCAAGGAGTGCACCGTCCGCGTCGCGTTAAGCGATGAGAACGGCAAGATACAGCTCGTGCTCGACGGCCTGAGCATAACGAATTCCGATTTCCCGGCGATTTACATCGTGGAAGCCGACAAGTGTTTCATCACGACAATATCCGACAGCTCGCTTTCCGTGACCGGCGAGTTCCGCGCGGACGGCGACACGAATACCGACGCGGTCATCTTCTCGCGTGACGACCTTACGTTAAATGGCACGGCTACCCTCACCGTCAACTCAACAAAGGGCAACGGCATCTCCTGTAAGGACGACTTAAAGGTGACGGGCGGAACGTATGTAATGACGACCGCGCTCGACTCTTTCGAAGCAAACGATTCGATAGCGATCAAGGACGGCGCCTTCACGATTGTAACGCAGAAGGACGCGTTCCACAGTGAGAACGACGACGACAACACTCTCGGCTACATCTACATCGCGGGCGGCACGTTCACGATTCAGGCGAAATGCGACGGAATCCAGGGCACAACCTTCGTCCGGATTGACGGGGGCACTTATCAGATTAAGAGTTCCGAAGGCATCGAAGCGACCTACATCGAAATCAACGACGGCGAGTTCTACATCAGCGCTTCCGACGACGGCCTCAACGCTTCCCGCAAGAGCCGCTCGATTACGACGCCGACAATCGTTGTGAACGGCGGACATCTCGTAATCGTAACCGGTAACGGCGACACCGACGCGCTCGACGCGAACGGAGACATCTACGTGAACGGCGGAACAATTGAAGTTACGCAAAATGGCATGTCTTCGTTCGACTACGACAGCAAAGCCGAGCTGAACGGCGGCACCGTCTACATCAACGGCGAGCAGGTCGACACCATTCCGAGAGACATGTTCGGTCCCGGCGGCGGTAACGGAGGTCACGGCGGACCCGGTGGCGGCGGTGGACGCGGCGGCCGACCCGATCAATAAGCTGTTACGTTCCGGTTTCGTACACGGAGCTTAACCATACAATACACATCCTGACTGCTGTGCTTCTCGCATCGAACGGTGCGGGAAGCACATTTTTCTTACTAGCAATCCTTTGTCTTAGCCGTAATTGCGTAATACCTCTTTCTTCGACGCCTTCTCGCCTTCCCTGCATGCAAATTGGCTCGAATCCGTTTTTCTGCATACCCCTCTTTCCCCTTATCAAGCATTTGCTCAGCATAGCTGCATGCAAAACGCCTTGAATTCACTATTCTGGATGCTTCGTTCTCCCTTTAGCAAGCGTTTGCTCCGCGAAACTGCATGCAAAACACCTTGAATTCACTATTCTGCATGCTTTGCTCTCCCTTTAGCAAGCGTTTGCCCCGCGAAACTGCATGCAAAACGCTTTGAATTCACTATTCTGAATGCAGCAGCCTTCAGATATCACCTTTTCGGTAAAAGAAATGCATGCAAGAAGGGGTAATTCCTCTTTCTTGCATGCATCTATCAATTTACAGCAGCATTCGGCTAATCCATCGGTCTATTGTATTCGGGAGCAGTGAACATTCCGCGGCTTCTTCCGTCACGATCAGGTTTTCTCCTACATAATAACCATTCTCCTCATAAGCGTGTATCTTTCTGAGGGCATTATTGGCATAGTCGGAGTCACCCATCATGCCAAGATGCTCCCAGAGAATTATCTTCCGCTTGCGGACGTTCAGACAGCGGAAATCCGGTCGGACAGTCCCCAACTTTTTCAAGAATACCGGATATTCATATTGATACGGTACATTGCATTTATGGAGCCGCTCTGCAATCATCCATTCCGCTTTTGAACGAACCTTTTCGCCCTGTGAAGTTTCATAAAGCTGATTGTCTTCACGAACTTTGGACGGAGCATACTGCTCGGCCAGGAAATCCCGGATGACCTCTTCTTCCGTCAGCGTGATTCTTTTCACCATCACTCTTCTTGCATCCGACAGATTATCATAGCAGTTTTCCAGGCTGGCCGGACTGTGCAGGAGAAACTTCTTTATTTCCTTAATCTCAGCTTCTGCGTGCTTTTGGATTTCTTCATTATACTTCGCGTTTATAATCCTTTCCGCAATTGCCAACCTCTTACCGGAAAGATACTGCCATCGATCAGAGCCTTCTTCCTGCCAGTAATACTGATACGCTTTCTTCCGGCGTCCTGTCTTCAACAATCCGCCCGGATGCTTGTATTGATTCAGTGAGAGTTCCTTCAACAGTTCATTAAGCACATCCAATCGTTCATTCAATAAAGAAAGAATCTCTTCCCTGTTGCTTTCCAATCTATAGAAATCCATAACTACCCCCAACAAGTTTGTGGAAACAGTATATCCGCAACAGCAGGTGATTTGCAAATAGAAAATTCAGGCAGTTTGTTGGGTAAAATCCACAAGAAAAATTGCACAATAAAGGTTTGAAATCTTTAGCAATTTGCCGTCTATACTTCTCTATTTCTTAATATCCGCTTTCACATATTTACTCTGTCCACAAAAACGACATACCCATTTCCGTTCCGGATTGGAATTTTATACCGTTTTAGCGAGCTTGTTCTCCGGCAGATTAAATGATACCATCTGATTGGTTTTGGACTGCGCCGAAGGTCATTCGGAGACTTTCTTTTTTGTATGTTCTTGTGTATAATGGTGTCAAAGGGAGGACTCCTATGACTGACAGGTATTTTGAGAAACTGCGGGCAAAGCACCCGGTAGTTCACTGCATAACCAATCATGTGACGTCCAATGACTGCGCCAATCTTCTGCTTGCGTGCGGAGCGGTTCCGGTCATGGCGGACTGTCCCGAAGAGACTGCCGAGATTTCATCCGGAAGCAGCGCGCTCGTGATTAATCTCGGGACGCCGCGCCTTGAGTCGCTTGCCGCGATGCTTGCCGCAGGACATGAGGCCGTAGGCCTCGGGCATCCGGTCGTATTCGATCCGGTCGGCGTCGGCGCGTCCGCTTTTCGTACGGACATGGCCGCGTCCATCCTTCATGACCTGCCGCTTACCGCTATCCGCGGGAATAAGCGCGAGATTACATTTCTAGCAGGTCTTGCTTCTAATCTGACGCTTACGGCGAACCAGATTACGAACTATCGCGTGAAGATGCCGACGCCTGCTGTGACCGATGATGACACGGGAATTGCTTCTGCTGACGCGCTTGCGCGCTCGTTAGAGTGCATTGTCATCATGTCCGGTGAGACCGATTACATCACGGACGGCAAGTCGAGCCTCTACGTAAAGAACGGCGACCCGATTCTAAGACAGATTACCGGCGCAGGGTGCATGCTCTCGACATTGGTCGGAGCATTTCTCGCAGCCGTAACTCCGGACGACCCGTCCGAAATCTCCGAAGCCGCTTACCTTGACGCCTGCGCAGCCGCCGTCGGTGCGATGGGTTCGGCAGGTGAAATCGCCGCGGCCCGTATGAGCCCGGAGGACGGCAACGCTTCCTGCCGCAATTACCTGATTGACGCGATCTACCGTATGGATGACAGGCAGCTTTCAGAGCGGATTCAGATCTCCGACAAGCCCGAATAAGACGCATAAGAAAAGCCCCGGAATATGATATCCGGGGCTTTCGTTATTTTTTCTTTACTCTTCTTTCTTCCGGCGTCCGATGACGAACAATCCGAAAAGCATCATGCC